>JAITFS010000080.1 GCA_031281195.1 Oscillospiraceae bacterium | reverse complement strand
ATCAACCTTTGCCTGGATTTCATTACGAAGTTTTTCAGCCACTTCTTGATTACTGCCACGTAGGCTTTCCTCGTTGTCTTTATTTGGATTATCATAAGGATAAAGTCTAACAATGTTTCGGAGTGCAGAGTCACATTGAATTGATAAATATTCTTTGTAATTATCAACGTTAAATACTGCTTTTGCAGTGTTAACAACACGCCATATAACTACAATACCAATGATAATCGGATTTCCGAGCTGGTCATTTATTTTTTGCCTGTCATTATTTAGTGTCATGTCTTTTAGTGAAATCTTTTTGTTTACGAGAGACAACGATGAGAGCGAATCCAAAGAAGATAATGCACCTACAACAGAATCAGTTGGTGCTTTTACTGTTGCACTTGTTGTTGATGACACACCTGCCGCAGGGTTTACAGCAACACAAAATGGATTCACCCAATAAAATCCTGCGCCTTTAAGTGTGCCAATGTATTTACCGAATAATGTCATAACAAGTGCTTCATTTGGTTTTAGTACCTTTAATCCAATGAATATAAACGGACCGAAAAGAAATGCGTACAAGCTTCCGACAATAACCATTGTCATAGCCAGTGCATAAGAGCCTGCAAAGACTTCAACTAGTATCAGAATACCAAAGATAAATGCGAAAATACAAGCAAGAATAGCAAGGATATTCATTATCAAACATGCCATTCCGTCCATAGCGCGAAGTTCAATTTCCTCATGGTGGGTGTTTTTTTCATTAGTAACTGTCATTTCATAAACCTCCAAAAATATTGTATCATTTTGCTATCATAATGATATTACTATAAATAAAAAGTGTTGTCAAGAGTTTTTTGGAAAAGTTATAGTAATAATATTCTTTTAAAAAACATACCCCTTGAATGCACTTCGAATATGTGGTAGTATTTTTTCATGGAAATTAAAATTGCTTATATAGGTGGAGGTTCCAGGCACTGGGCGCGCAGCTTCATGAGCGACCTTGCACTGGACGATGAACTTAGCGGTGAAATCCGCCTGTATGACATTGACATGGATGCAGCCAAGTGTAATGAAATTATTGGCAACCGTATGACTAAAGACCCGCAATCAGTAGGAAAATGGAAATATAGAGCAGTTGAAAATCTATCAGAAGCATTGATAGAGGCTGATTTTGTTATTATCTCAATTTTGCCGGGTACGCTGGAGAACATGAGCATTGACGTACATTTACCAGAGCGATTGGGGATATATCAATCTGTTGGTGATACTGTTGGTCCCGGTGGAATCATTCGAGCATTGAGAACCATTCCACCATACATAGAGTTTGCAGAAGCAATCAAAGCTTATGCACCAAGTGCATGGGTGATAAACTATACCAATCCTATGAGCTTGTGTATCAGGACGTTATATCACATAGTCCCTGAAATTAAGGCGTTTGGCTGTTGCCATGAAGTGTTTGGCACACAACAGCTTCTCACAGCAATGATAAATGAAGAAACCGGAGTACAGCCAAATCGCGATGAGATTTATACCAACGTGATTGGGCTTAATCATTTTACATGGTTTGACAAAGCCACGTATCAAGACATAAACCTCATAGACTTGTTTTCTCGTTTTGTCGAGAAATATCCAATCGAAGGATATAAATCAGACAATTTTGATGAAAATATGAAATATTTTTCAGGCAGAAATTTAGTGAAGTTCGATTTGTTTAAGAAATACGGCATAATAGCCGCTGCCGGTGACCGTCATTTAGCGGAGTTTATGCCCGGTGATATTTACTTAAAAAATCCTGAAACCGTAACAGAAAAGTATAAGTTTTTTATCACGCCTGTTAGTTGGCGTATTAATGATAGAAACGAAAAAATCGAGCAAACAAAACGTCTTGTCGCAGGTGAGGAAGATATAAAGTTTATCAACTCAGGTGAGGAGGGAGTGTTGCTCATTAAAGCACTTTGCGGACTTACTCGTGTAATAAGCAATGTAAACCTACCAAACTCGATGTTGCAAATTCATAATCTTCCACCGGAGACAGTTGTTGAGACAAATGCTATTTTTTCAAAAGACGATGTAAGACCGGTAAGCGCAGGTGTTTTGCCCGACGATATTTTAACCTTAATAAAACCTCATGTAGAAAACCAAACAACTGTCCTAAACGCTGCACTCACTTATGATTATAGCTTGCTTTATGAAGCCTTTGAGCGTGACCCGCTAGTTGCAGGTAGAAGCTCAATGACAAATATTCGCTTTTTGGTTGATGATATGATAAAAGAAACTATCGGGAATATAACAAAATGAGCAGTGAATTATTTAGCATTTATCCTAATTCCATACAAAAGCATAACAACTCACAAGTAAAAATGGTCAAAACAGACGAAGGTGATGCATTATATGTGAGCGGTTCTTTGAGTGAGCTGTTTGACGGTGAAATCATGACAGAAGCAACACAAGGAAGTGATTACAAGCTATTTAAGTGTACTTTAGCAAACTCAAAAATAATCATGGATTTGTTTGATTTTACCCGTCCGAAAAGCCATAAAGGTCAAAATATCACAATAGGACTTGGAGACAGGCTTGGTTTAGCATCCGTTGGACATATTCGTTTGATTCGAGATTTGGATATCTTCCCAGTGCTTGCTCAGCAATCAATGCGTGAGTTAAATCTAACAGACAGAACATATAAAGATGTGCTGGCAAGTGCGGTATGGGCTGTTTTTCGTGAGGGTTATACAAAGGGTTATGGAGCTGACGGTGACCACTTAAAAACCCACGATGAAGTAAGGTATGCACTTTCTTGTGGATTTTCCATGATAACGCTCGATTGTTCAGAGTATATCAGAAATGATATAACTAACGTAAAAATCTCAACCGTAGAAAAGCTATACAAGGAGTTGTCTGCCGATGTTAGACAAGACCTCGAAGAAAGATATTTAAACAAAAGCTTTACGATAGATTGTGATACAGTTATAAAGTATGACAAGGATGATTTAGAACGTATTGTTTTGATATATTTTCCTGCAATTAGGCACATATTAAACATCTGGAACGATTTGATTCAAAACACTGATATTGATTTTGAGATTTCTATTGACGAAACACAAACTGCAACCACACCCGAATCACATTTTTTTGTGGCAAACGAGTTAATACGGCAAGGGGTAGAAATTAGAAGTCTTGCACCACGTTTTGTTGGGGAGTTTCAAAAGGGGATTGATTATAAAGGAAATATAAAAGAGTTTGAGCAGGATTTTCTCATTCATACAAAAATCGCAAATCTGTTCGGGTATAAAATCAGTGTTCACTCGGGCAGTGACAAGTTTTCTGTGTTTCCGATTATAAATAAACTAACAAGCAATCGTTATCACTTAAAGACTGCCGGTACAAATTGGCTTGAAGCTGTGCGTGTAATTGCTATGAAAAACCCGGAGCTTTATCGGGAGATACATAGATTTGCTTTGAATAATCTTGATAAAGCACTTGCGTATTACCATATCACACCTGATTTATCAAAAATCAAAGAATTAAATAATACACCTGACTCAGAGCTTCCTCTATTTCTTGATGAGGATAATGCACGTCAGGTGTTGCATATAACTTATGGGTTGATTTTACAGGAAAAATCTGCCGATGGTTCATTTTTGTTTCGCGACAGAATATATAAAACGCTTGAAGCTTTTGAAGCAGAGTATATAAAAGCCCTCGAAAAACACATCGGTCTGCACTTATCGTTTCTGGGTTATAGCTTTAAGTAACAAATCACCGCAGTCCGTTTTGCAAAGTCTGCTAAGCAGATTTGGGTGATTCATCACTCAATTAAATCAAGCATTTTTCCGGCAAAATACAGTGGGATGTTAGTAATAACACCATTTTTTGCGTATTCATTTGTACTTAATCTAATAGCTATTTCCGGTTTGTTTTTTTCGATATAACCTTTGAAACTCACAGCTTTTTTACTGCTTCCCGATTTTACTTCTATCGGTATTATTCTTTCCTCATGTTGTATAATAAAATCAATTTCGCGTTCTTGTGCATACGCATAAAAGTTTGGTGTGTTTTTCTGTGTTGCCATAAGTTGTTGTAACACATAGTTTTCTATTAATTGTCCTTTGAAGTGAAAACTCTCAGAAAGCAATATTGATTTGTTAGTAAGACCTGCTAAATGCTTTATTAATCCAACATCTAATAAAAATAGCTTGAAATAGTTTAACATTTCGTATGCTTTAAGGGGATAGCTTGGTTTTGAGATATTTAAAATACGGTAAATTATCCCACTTGATATTAACCATTCAATTGCATCCTCAAAATCTTTTGCACGAGCACTTTTTGCTATAGCTGCATACATGAACTTTTCGTTATTTTCTTTAGCCAGTTGTGGAACAATGCTACGGAATATTTGTAATATTCGACCGCTGTTTACTCTACCATTATGTTTTGTAAAATCGTTTTCATAAAATGAAACAATCTCATTTTGTATAGTTGTTATTTCTTCAGGATCTGCATTATCTATCCAACTCTGGACACATTCAGGCATTCCCCCGATTATTAAATATTTCCTATAATGTTCGGACATTTTTACATGAAATGCAGTTATATAGTCTTTCGTTGATTCTACACTGCTATAATATTTAAACATTCCATCATCAACCGCAGATAAGTATTCTTCAAACGTTAACGGGTAAATATCTAGTACATTTACTTTCCCCACCGGATATGATGTTGGATTTGCAAGGTAGGTACCAAGCAAGCTACCTGCTGTGATAATGTGATTCTCGTTTTTCTCCTCGTTAAAATATTTCAAACTACCTAAAGCATTTGGACATTCTTGGATTTCATCTAATATGATAAGAGTTTTTTCCGGCTTTATAATTTTCCCATGTATTAAAGCAAGGCGTTCTAAAATTAATCCGGGATCTTTTGTTTCATCAAATATCTTTACAGCATCTGTATCTTTATCAAAACTTATGTAAACAGAATCTTCATAGGCAATATTTGCTAATTCTTTCATTAGCCATGTTTTCCCAACTTGTCTCGCTCCTTTTAATACAAGTGGTTTCCGACGGTTATTATCTTTCCATTTTATAAGTTCATCTAATACTTTTCTATACATAAAAGCTTCTCCAATAGTGGTATATTACACTTTTAAATATAGTATAGCACGTTTTTACGAGTTTTCAAGACGTAATTACTGCGTTTTTAAGTGATATTGCGATTAATATTTGTGCAATTATACTAACAAATCACCCCAAGTCCGTTATGCAGACCCACGTTCTTTATACCTTAACGCCACAACCACGCCGATGCCTGATATAATAATCAGCACCAGCCAAAGTAATATACTAACATCACCGGTTTGAGGGACTTCCTCGTAAATAATTAGAGTGAGGTACGCAAAACCATCATTAAACTCAGCGCGGAAAGTATACTCACCGTAATCGAATGTTTCTATATAACTCTCATAGAGAGTAATTATCGTACTGCCTGATTTTGCAGAATAATTGTTTGTATCAACAGCCTTGCCGTCAAGAGATAGCTGTATAAAGCTTTCAAAATCAGCATCTATTGTAGCAGATGCATCTCCGCTGCCTGTCCATGTTCCAAAATCCTGTGGATTGGGGTCAACTATGTTGTTTGGTATTGCTTCAAATACGGCGTTAAATGAAACTGCGTAGTTTGGCATAACAAATGTTGTTGTCATTGCTGTTTCGCTTGATAGTGCCACATTACCATCGCTGAGAATCTCCCATGTTAAAAAACGATAACCGGGGTCGGGAAATGCTGTGAGTGTGATGGTTTCTCCCGGTAAGGATGATTGAACATTTGCATTGGCAATACCGTTTCCGCTATGTGTGACTGTTATGAGATTATTTTCGGGTATAACTGTTACTAAATATGGCGGCATTATAGGATTTTGTATACGTCCGGGCATATTCCTTAAGGTTGGTAACGCACGGTGGATAAGCAGATTACCGGTTGGTATGTTCCAGATTGCCGGGTCCCAACCCTCTGCTGACGCAAATACACTTGCCATTGTTGCGGTGCCCGGTACTACATCTGTACCATTTTTCAGGTTTGCCTCTATGTCCTCAGTCGGGACAGCCAAAGAGCCGGCTAAACCGATAAGCATATCGCTACGTGCTTTGTTGTTTGAAAGTGTTGGAGAAGCGTCATTCGTGTTTTGACCCAGTATTCTTCCAATGTCGGTATCGGTTTTGGTCACTGTCAAACCCAGAGATATGGTGTTTTGGGTCTTACTACCATTTTCGTGAGAGCCTATTATACCGCCGACATAGCTTCTTCCTGAGACATTACCTGTGTTATAACAATTTTCCACCAAGCTATTGGCGAAACCATTTCCAACCACGCCACCTATGCTATCACCGATTCCTGTAACTCTTCCGGTGTTATAACAGTTTTTTATTGTGCCACGGTTTTCTCCTGCCACGCCTCCAACATTTAATGTTCCCGTGACAGTGCCTGTATTGTAACTATTTAAAATCTCACCGGTAGCCTCTATAGCTCCAACAAGACCACCGACATTGTTAACTCCCGTGACAGAACCTGTGTTGTAGCTATTTATAATTTCACCGGTAGCCTCTATAGCTCCAACAAGACCACCGACATTTTCAACTCCCGAAACAGTGCCTGTGTTGTAGCTATTTTTAATTTCACCGGTTGCCTCTATAGCTCCAACAAGACCACCGACATTCTTACCTCCCGTGACAGTGCTTGTACTATAACAATTTTCCATCGTACCTTGTAAGATTCCCACCAAGGCCCCGGTGTAATGATGGTTTTCATGACTTACGGTAACGTTGCCGCCAACCAATCCAAGGTTTTTAATTGTACCTTGTGCACCCACAACGCCAAAAAGTCCATACGGTATAGCATTATTCGGGTTGTTTATATTAAGCCCTGTGATTTTGTAGCCGTTTCCGTCAAATGTACCGGTAAATTCGGCTCCTGCAACGCCGATTGGTGTCCACCCGATACCGCCGGAATAACCCGACAGATCGATATCATTCATCAATATATAATCTCCGTCGAGTGGTAAAGCGCCACCACCTATTATACTAAAAATCTCCTCAGGGAGAGTTATTTGATGAGGAGCGGAGGCAATTTCGATACTGTTTATTGACATGTCTTCCTCTGAGAAGTCCACTATTGTAAGCCCGGTATCATCTGCTTCTTTTGTATCCTCAGTATCGCCTGTATTTTCAGTTTCGTTGGTATTGTTATCGTCTCTATCCTCGGTTTTGTTAGTATCGCTCGCTCCATCATTGCCGGATTGATTTGCAATCCCATGAATACTGCACACTTCCACCGGCTCTGCAGCACAATCAACACAAACCGCTTCATTTAGCACCGCCGCTCCTGTCGTGAGCACAATCACCGGCACAAGCGACAACAGTAATCCAACAATGGAGACAAAAGATATTATTTTTTTATATTTAAAAGTCATAAAACATCTCCTAAACGTGACATGAGGACGGTTAATTATATTGCATTGATTTATGCAATGAGCTTCATTGATATAATTATATCACATTAACATAATTATTGCTGACCACAAAAAATTTTCTACCATTGCAAAAACATATGAAACTCAAAATTATCTATAAAATTACTTTTTGCGTCTGCATCGGCAAACTCACTTCCATAAAACATCCTTTTTTCATTAAAGACACTAAAACTTGCGTCATGGTCGACTCTAACTCCGTTTTGCCATAATGTTAATGCTCCGGTTCCAACGAAAGTATTAATGTATTTTGCAAATAATTCCTCCAAACTGTTTTGAAAGTCAGCACCCGGTTTTAGAAAGCTTGTAATATTATATGCCGCGCCAATCTTGTAATTAAAATTTTTGTCAGTAGTGCTGAACCATGTCATTCCTGACGTACTATGAAGCAGCCATAGAGGGGTACCCGGCTTAAATAGCTGTTGCCCTCTTGGAACTCTGATGAAAAATGATTGACAGTTATGTCCGCCTGTACTTGACGGATCACATGCGGCTATTTCGTGCATTGTGCCGTTTAACAAATCATCATTTCTGTAGATTGACGGAGCATAAAACATTATGAAATCCTTTGGCGGCACTGTGGAGGTATTGGTCATTTTAGCTGCATGGATACCCATTGCGCCCCCGTTCCAAGATGTGTTAAAGCATCTTGCGTGCGGATAATCCCTATAAACTTCAAAAACATCAAACTCCGTAAATCCCTCTCTCTTTGCCATATTTGCAAATACGCTATCACTTATGTTAATAAGGTCATTAAACGCATGATAGAACTTTGCGTTATAATATACAAAGCGGTTTCTTCCCATAAAATCATCCGTCCAGCCAAACTCCGATTTTGCGTGTTCAAGACCTTCTTGCCACATATCATATGACAATTTACCACCTGCTTGATTCATAAACGTAGCTTGAACATGGGATAATAACCTTTTATTAAACTCAACATCGTTTCCGTCCGTAAAACCCAATGCGATATGGTATGTAAGATAGTCTTTATATGCATTGTGTAACATATTAGTAACTTCAGAAGCTTCAATATCACCCGATTTAAAATCACGTACACCTTGAATTATAGAATCACGGATTCGTGTGATTTCTAAATGATTGCTCACACAACTATTTAATGTAAACCAATTGCTTTCCCCTGCTTCGGTTTTCATTCTGTAAAGGCTTGACATATAAAAGATATTGTTTACTTGCTCAATGTCCGTCAATAGCACTACTTCGCCGTTTCTGTCTTTTATTAGGAAATTATGGTCTGCAAGAGATTTGTTGCATTGCAAAATTGATTCGATTATAGAAATGCTGTCGTCAATAGGTTTGTACTCCCGTACTCCCGTCATGTCTTTTTTTTCTACTTGCAGCGGTTCTGTCGGTACAGTGCTTTTTTGTTTTGATGCACCGGCATTTATGAGCCTACCGTTCCGTGTATAGTTGTTAAAGTGTTCGATTTTCGGAGGACTGAGTATTGCATCCCTGATTGACAGTTGTGCACGCCTGTTCATTTCTAAAATACTATTTTGCTGCGTCCCGGGAGTACCATGAGTCCTGTGCCTT
>JAITFS010000249.1 GCA_031281195.1 Oscillospiraceae bacterium | reverse complement strand
AGAAACCGAAAAATGGAACGTGTGAAGGAAATTATAGTGCTACGATACTGTAACAATTTTTCAATTCATCTCAAAGCAGCAAGCTAGCGAAATGAGATGAACTGAAAAATAATCACAGCACCGTAGCACTATTATATAACTATCAGTCGAACACAAAACCAATATTGTCGTAGAAAATCAAACCTGAGAAATCAGAACCATCATCCTCATCATTATATAATGCCAGAACAAAGTTGCGAGGACGCATTTCTGTTGGATAATCAGAAATTGAAAATGGGATATTGATGGTAAACTTTCTCAGAATTAAACCATTGGGATTTGTTATTAGCTCACCACCGTTTACAGGGTCAATAGCAAAACGGTCATTTTCACCCACTTCAAACCAATACGGCGAACCATCAGGCACAATTACTGTGGCTAAACGTAATAGACCTTTACTGGCAGCACCGTCCTCAACAAAAACCTCCATTGTAAAAGCTGTAATATCTTCGGATTGCGCCAGATTTAACCCGGAGTTAGGGAAGTGTGGAGAACCAAGACGTGCACCATCTTCCCACCTGCTTTCATCGGGTGTAAAAGTAAAGTGAAAACCTAAAGCCTGCGTTTCTGCGACACCGATAAATAGAGCTGAAAGCTCGATTTTAGAGCCACCTTCTTTACCCCAACCCTCTCTTGTACCGGATTCAAAAGTAAATGGTAACGAAATAAAGTTACCGGGGTCATCAGGAGGCAAGTGACTAACATCACCGTTATGAACAGCTTCGCTCGGTGTTTTTGCGACCTCTAAATCCTCTGTATACATTGGTACAGGGTCACCCTTTATCATTGCACGGTAAAAACGCCCTGCAATTGAAACCTCACTATCTTCCCAAGCTCCATCAGGATATGGAGAAGTGGTGTGGTTAAAAGCAGCAGAAATCTCGTATTTTTGTGCCATTGACCATGCTGCCCAGCTAAGATTTCTATCGTTCATAAAAGTATTCCACTCAATAGCAGAGTAAATATAAGGACCACCGTCACCACTTGCAGTGCTTGCACCCCATTCTGTGACAAAAACAGCAAGTCCGTTATTTAGAGCGTTGTCAGTAATATCTCTGAGCCAATCGTCATGAGTTCCTGCGTAAAAATGCATAGCATACATGACGTTTGGGTCGTCAAGCGGGTCTTCAATCGGAGCATCAACAAATTGACTCCAGTTGTCTGTGCCGCAGATTATAATTCCTGCTTTATCATGCTCTCGTATAACTTCGATAATGCTTTCGTGATAAGGTTTTAACTCATTTGTCCAAACATCAAATCTAGCACCGAAATTGCCGATTCTATTCGGTTCGTTTGCTGTTTCATAAAGTACATTCCCTTGATGTGCATATTTTTGTGCTAGATATGCAAAAAACACTTGCGGACCTGTCCAAGATGGATTTGCATCTCTAATAGTAAGAAACTCCGCAGGCATATTGGGGTCATCAAGACCTGCGGTTAAATATAATTCATCATTTGGATTGCCGGGAGTGAGTACATGCCAGTCTATCATTACATAAAGACCTCTTACTGTTGCAAGCTCGATACCTCTTTCGACCCGCTCAAGAATAAGACTTGGATTATCACGATAACCACCCTCAGTAACGTACATAGCAAGCCTGATAATGTCACATTCCCAGTCGTTTGCAAGCACATCAAAAGCCTCGTCAGTTAATACCCAATAGCCATCACTCCATTGCAAACCAAAAGAACTCATACCTTTGAGCTGTACAGGATTTCCACGTTCATCACAAAGCTGTCCGTTTAAAATTTGCAAAATGCCATAACGCTCGAAAGGTGTGCCGTCTGAAACCGTCGGATTGTTAGGGTCAGGTGATGGTGAGGTAGTATCTTGTGGGTTATCGCCATTACCGGGTGACACAGCGGGTTCATCGTTTTCACAAGCTGTGAAAAACACAATACTTGTCGTCATTATCATAAGTAGTACCAAAAGTTTTTGTTTATTTTTTCTAAGAAAGTTAAACATAAATGTAATCCTCCAAAAAGTAGAAAACGCGATATTCGAACTTTAAATAGTATGACATAATGATAATAGCATTGTCAAGAAATGTTGAGGTAGATGTGGCAAATTGCATTGACAACTGTTTTGCTTTTTGCTAGAATTGACAAATCATGGGGGTATAGCTCAGCTGGGAGAGCGCTTGACTGGCAGTCAAGAGGTCATCGGTTCGATCCCGATTATCTCCACCAAGTCACAAAAACCCATATCAAAAACGATTATAACTGTAAATAAAGCAAAGAAGAAAAGCAATTGGTGGAAATGAAATGATGTATGCTATTGTTAGACTTATTTTCTGGGCTTTAATATTTGTTGTTGTAAATTATTTAGTAGTTTACAAATCGAATATAGTAAATAAGAAGATATTTATGGTGTCAATTTTTATTCTTTGTGCGATTCTTGCATCTGCTTCTGCTATAATCCCGGTAGAGAATCTATTTGTAACTTTCGATACTCCGGAAGATGTAGCTAAATATTATGCAAGAGGAGAAATAATTGGGAGTGTGGATGGCAAAGAATCAACTTTGCTTATCCTATTTAATTCACAAGAGTCGTCAGGTTCGCATATAGTAATTCCGCGAACACAGAACGGTTATAAAATCCCAAGTATATTTACTGTTAAAAATACACAATGGCAAGCTGCAACCTTTGGAACATTTCAAATAAGCAGTGTTTTAGGAACAAATGATTATTATATCGTCGGTATAATAATTTCGGAAGAAGAGATGACAATAAGAGATAACGACGATAACTTAGTAAAAACAATTGCTATTTGGATACCTACATCCAATATATTTTATATTAGTTTTTATGCATATATTGAATCTCTTTCGGACGATTATTATTTGATTATTGGAGATGAAAAGTTTGTAAAAAGTGAATGGTTACTTTATGATTAAGAATAAAATGCTAGAATTTATCTGACAATGGAAATATGGTAATCTCTAATAAAATAGTAAATTAAATAATGTATTGTATGATAGGGAGAGATTATATTTTATTCTTGAAAGTTAAAAGAAGTTGAAAGATGTTAAAAAATAAGAATAAAGAAATAATTATAAGGAATCTAGCATGATGAAATATATAAAAGTTATCCTTATTTATTGGGGCATAATGATGGTATATGGTATATTATTTGCCATATTTCCGAGTGAAATTCTTAGAGTGGTCGGAAGATATATTGCTCCTATACCTCTGCTTGCTGCTTTATTTCACATAGGTATGATTATTCCTAATAAAAACGTAAAGAAAAGGTATTTC
>JAITFS010000142.1 GCA_031281195.1 Oscillospiraceae bacterium | reverse complement strand
GAAAACCTCGTCAGTCCGGAGATTGCATACTCAGGGTTTATCAACAGATGTAATACTAAAGAAAGCGCAAAGCTCGCATCTGCAATTATACAAAACTTGTATAAAGGTAACGCAGAAATTGGAAGACTGCTAAAAAACATGGCTAGAGAAGCATGGCAGGAGCGACGCCATACAGCAAAACGAGATGCAGAAAAAGCAAACTCAAAACTAATGATACCAACAATGATGTTATTTCTTGCAATACTTGTGATGCTGATGGTGCCTGTTGCTATGAACTTTTCGGGAATTTAATAAATATGAAAGGAGATAATCGTAATGTTAATTAAATGTTTAAACATGCCAAATAAAGTTTTCCTGGCAATAATAAATCAGCTTAATTTATTCAAAAAAGATGAACGTGGACTATCAGGTGTGGTTGTGACAATACTGCTAATACTTGTTGCAGTTCTGGCAGTCGTTCTGATTTGGGGTTTTTTAAGCGGATGGTTAAGAGATTTGTGGGAACAAATAACAGGAAATGCAGGAGCGTTAGTTTAATGATTTGTAGAGGGAAAAGAAAAATTAAGGTTGGTCGTCTGTTGGTTGACGTACGCGGAGAAGCCGTTGTTGAGGCGACCATACTTTTCCCTATAATGATTATGATTTTTGCAGCTTTGATTATACTAGCAATTTATCTGCCCGCACAGTCAGTTTTACAAAGAGCGACACAACACGCAGCGACAGTAATAGCAACAGAAAACAGTGATACATGGTTGTTTTATGATGAACAAAGCTTGTCGTTTTATTGGGAGAGCAGTAAACAAAGCTTGGGAAATGTATATACTCCTTTGATTCCTGATGCGGGAGATGTACAAACAAAAGCAGAGTATATTGTTAGAGAACTTGAAAAACGCAGTATTAGTTCAAGAGCCGGTACTTTAGAGGTAATAGGAGATGAGGAAAACAAATTTATATATCGTGAAATCATAGTCACTGCAACACGAAAATATACCATACCGGTAGATTTATCATTTATAGGTTTTCCAAAAACGATAGATATTACAGCGAGTTCAACAGCAGTAGTAAACAACGCAAACGACTTTATAAGAAACATCGACCTGGCAAAGGATTTTTCAGAATTTGTGTTAGATAAGTTCAAGCTCGGAGACATGGAAAGTATAATCGGTAATTTTGGCAAGCAAGTATCATCAATTCTTGGAGGATAATTAACCTTTGCAGGAGCGACCGTTTTCGGTCACTTGAAAGTAAAACAGAATTAGGAATAATACTTATGAGAGATTTACTAAAAAACACAAAAGGAGCAGTAACAGTTTTTGTTACACTACTTTTAATACCCGCAATCCTCATCAGTGGAACAGCAGTTGACTTAGCGAGGATTCATACAGCACGCAGTATTATCCAAGATGCCAATCAGCTTGCTGCTAATGCAACACTCACACAGTATAATGCACTACTTTATGATTTATACGCACTATTTGCAATAGCAGAGGATGACCCTATTTTCGAAAAACTACTTGATGAGTATATAAGTGTTTCAGTGTTTGGCGAAAATAATCAAGATAAATCAGTTGGTACTTTACAGTTATTCTATGGGAGTAATATAACACTTGAGGATATAGAGTTTCAAGAAAGTAAAAACCTACGTAATGAAGATGTTTTACGTCGTCAAATTGAAGAATATATGAAGCTTCGTGCTCCGGTAATTATTGTTAAGGATTTATTAGAGCTTCTTGGGTCAAATACATTTAAAGAAGATTCCGGCGTTATAGCAGACAAGCTGGAAATTGAAGAAACAATTGCAGAAATCTTTTCGTTATATTCAAAGCTTTATGATGCAATAAATACTGCTGATGAATGTAACCAGGTAGGAACCGGAATTGCAGGATATACAGTTGGTACAGTTTCGAATAATCTTGTATCTATACGAGAACAATTTATTAGCTTAGAAGCTACATACAGAGCTTGGGAAAATGCAGAAACTTCTATGTTAAAAGATGATTATGCAGCAAGATATAGAGCAATATTAGTAAACATAAAGTCGCAAACACAAGGTGGACCGGTTGGTAGAAACTGGCAAAACGGTCGTTGGGCAAATTCAGGTAATTGGCAAGGATTAAGTAAAACAATAGAAAACGCAATTGGAAATGCTGATACCTTCAAACCAAGGTTTGACAATGTTGTAACAATAGCTCGCCAAATTGATGGCAAAAAAAGTGAATTAAAGCAAAAAATCAATGCATTGGAGTCACGCCTGGACAAAGGTGGAGTAAACGATGAATTAAAGTCAGCCTTGACTGAACCAACAGGGAGTGACAATAAATCAATTATCGACAGATATAAAGATATTTTAAAATGGGAAAACACTGGAAATATGGCGAAAACATATAAAGACAATGGTTATGACTATATTGATAATATTGTAAAACCATATTTAGATAGTGTTATATACAGAAATAGAAACAATACTTCTGCTGCAAGCCTAACGAGAACTGAGCTTGCAAATTTATCAGGTGATGCACGCTTTGCGTTATCAGAATCAGCGTGGGTTTCGCAAAGCTTTGCATCGCAACTAACATCATACACACAAGACAGTATTACATACAAAATGCCACCGGGTTTTAAGAAGTTTAGAGAATGTTCAGAAGAGCATAATATGTTTTTTGAAGAACTGCAACAGCTAGCTACTCAAAAAAATACAATACCGGTTAAACTTTTTGATGAGCAGGGTAATAAAAGTGGTAACAATTCAGAAGCAAGTCAAAGAAATCTAATTGATGATCTTTTAAACCTTACGGATACAGCTTACAACGGTATGACAAACAACCCTCTTGGTGCAAAATACATAAATACAAACATCTCAACAGGAACAAACAATAAAGATATAAATAATATTACAAAGGTTATTCCGGAAGCTTCATTAAACCCTGTCTCTGATATTATTAGCGATGTCAGCGGAAGTATAGCAAAAGCCGGAGATTACCTCCTGCTACTGACTTATTGCACATCTGTTTTCTCGAATTACACCACAGCCAAACCTGATAGTATAGGAAAAACACTTGATGATATACATGAGATAAGTTTTCCGAAATCAATAACAGGGATTCCAATAAGTCCGAAGGTTAATTACTTTTTTCAATCAGAATGGGAATATTTATATAACGGTAGTGAGAGTGCATCAAGTAATTTAAGTACGATTTCCGGTTTAATTTATATTGTAAGATTGATTTGCAATTACATAACTGTCTTTAGTGTCAGTGAAGTAACAATGATAGTAAATAGTATACGTGCTGCTTTTGCATGGAACCCACCGCTTGGGCTTATATTAGGAGAGCTGGCAAGAGGTGCTTTTGTTGCAGCAGAATCAGCAGTAGATGTTGCTATGCTAAGAACAGGAAAAAAAGTACCGCTTATCAAAAGCGGGAAAAATGGAGAGTGGATATGTAGTCCCAGTGGTATAGCAAAAGCATTAGCAAATCTTGCTACAGATTCTATAAGTGATAATAGTCCAAATGACAAAGGTTTATCATACTCAAACTACATGATGCTGTTTTTCATAACAAAAGCTTTAACTACAAGTGATGCGGGAGTGGAGCTGGTAAATAGAACAGCTAATCTTATTGAATGGAATATAACAAACTATAGAAATAATTTATATAGTGATGAAGAAAAAATGACAGAAGCACTTGCGGCAGATGACATGTTTAAGATGGAGAATATGAGAACAGATTTTGCTGTAACTACAACAGTTAATATGCGAATGTTGTTTCTTTCAATGGGGTTTGCACAAAATTTTTCAAATAGCAGAGGAATAGGTATGCCACGAACAATGCCGATTAGTGTAACAGATTATAGAGGGTACTAAGTTAGTTTTATTAAAAGTCTCTGTTAAAAGCTTTCAAACTGAGAATAGAATGGTATTTAATCATGAGAAAAGATGAAAACGGTTATATAGTCGTAGAAACAGTAGGTACATTTATACCATTTGTATTACTTGTTATCTCAATTCTAAGCCTTGTAAATATTGTTTCGTTGCAGGCACATATACATTTTGCACTCACTCAAACAGCAAAAACTATGTCAATGTATAGTTATGTTTTACACGTTACAGGTGTTGCAGATTCACTAATGGAGCTTGATAAAAAAGCAACTGCTACAGAAGAAAAGATAGAAGATGTACTTAAAGGCATTGAAACATTTACAGAAATTGAAGACATAAATATTATCAGAAATAAAATAGCTACACTCTCGGCATACGAGCTTTTTATGAAATACCTAAAAACTGTTGCTATATCTGATGAAGAAGATTCAGAAAGCATCCCAGTTATGTCTGATGAAGAATATTTAGATAGTATAAATGTATCACAGCTTAGGTTTAGAGACAGTGTACTTATAGATAAAAACGGCAAAATAAAACTAACTGTTGAATATGAAGTAAACTATACATTTGGTGCTTTTAAAATGCCGTTTGGACCGACACTAAAAATAACACAAACAGTTGTTACAAACGCTTGGCTTGACGGAAGCGGTGAAGGATACCGCAGATAGTTATCATCAAAGAAAGGAGATATGTTTTGAAAAAAGGTATAAGAATTATTATTGGAATTATATGTATATGCTTGTTAATCATAGCGTGGATAGTAGCTGTTAATTCAAAATCACCTGTTGATAAACAGCTTATTTTGGTGGAACAAGCTGTTGAGTTAATGAATAATGGCATATTTATAAGAGCTGTTCCTCTATTAGAAGAAGCATTGGAATATGAAACAACGCACACAATTACTATTGAAAACAAATTAAAAGTAGCTTATTTAGAGCTTATGGATAACAGGGGGATTACTAGAAAGTATATTGATTTACTGGAAAAGCAAATGAGCAGACATAGTGCTGATTCTGATGTTTTTATTGAGACTGCAAGCTATTATCTTGGTATTAATAAAATACAAGATGCATTGGAAATACTAAAAAATGGTGTTGAGAAAACAAATTGTGTAAATATCATTTCTATGTACGAAAACAATAGATATAAATATGAGCTTGGGCGTAGTGTTTTTGATAATGTAACAGAAATATTCGAAGGTACAATTGGTGTTTTTATTGACGGAAAATGGGGAGTCAGTAACATAGATGGAAATGTATTTATCCCTTGTGAGTACGATAAAGTCAGCACTTTTTATCGAGATAGGGTGATAGTACAAAAGAATGGTAGTATTTTTGCTGTTGATAGAGCAAACAACCGAATAGAGCTGGCAAAACCTGATGTAATAAACTTTGGAAACTTCTCACAAGGTAGGATTTCTATACGAACAATCAATGGTTGGCAAAGAGCAACCGGAGATTTTTCCAGAGGTACAAATATTTTTGAAGAACTTGGTATGTATTCAAACAATTACACTGCGGCAAAAACAAATGGTAAATGGGGTGTTATCGACATACAGACATCTTGGTTGCTACCTGCTAAACACGATGAAATTATTATGGATGAGCTAGGGCGAAGTTATGCACAAAATGCTGTTTTTGTACGAGACGGTGATACTGTGCGATTATATGCAGACGGAAAATGGTTAGATGAAATATATCAAGATGCACGACCATTTTCTGATGTTGGATATGCAGCGGTAAAACTATATGATAAATGGGGTTTTATTGATACACAAGGAAATGTAAAGATAGAGTTTATTTATGATGATGCGTTGTCT
The DNA here is from genome assembly GCA_031281195.1 of Oscillospiraceae bacterium. Taxonomy (GTDB): domain Bacteria; phylum Bacillota; class Clostridia; order Oscillospirales; family Oscillospiraceae; genus WRMH01. The sequence continues at coordinate 32 of JAITFS010000142.1, read as the reverse complement.
TTTGGAGAGCATTTAGCAGCAGTAAAAATAGG
>JAITFS010000074.1 GCA_031281195.1 Oscillospiraceae bacterium | reverse complement strand
ATAGTTTTTTGGATTTCTTCTGTAATTTCACCAAGCATAGTGCCGGCAGGTGTTATTTCGGAAAAAATCTCTTGCGGAAACCCACATCGAGAAATAATCTTTTCATCCCATGTTTTTGTGTGAATATTTAATAAACCGGTAGTAGAAGCAATCGTGTATTCATTTGCTATTTTACCGCAAAGTTTATAATGAAGATAATCAGGAATCATAAGCAAACGAGTTGCATCGGCAAAATATTGAGGAGTTTTTATTTTAATTGCCATTAGCTGATAGATGGTGTTAAACATCATCTTTTGTATGCCTGTTTTGTTATAAAGCTCTGTTTCAGAAACATACTTGCTAACCTCATCATCCATTCCATCAGTGCGGTTATCACGATATGCAACAGTTGGACATGTAGGATTTCCGTATTTATCAACAAGAACAAAATCAACACCCCAAGTATCAATACCAACACTTTTTGGTATTTTACCAATAGTTTTACACTTTTTTAGTCCAATAATTATTTCATTCCATATAAAATCCAAATCCCAAACCAGTTGAGAGTGTTCATTTTTCTTCATTTCATTGGGAAAACGATGGATTTCTTCAAGATGTATCTCTCCATCTTTTTCAAAACCAAGAATATGCCGACCACCTGATGCCCCAATGTCAATAGCAAGATGAAAGTTGTACATGATTGTTCTCCAATTTTGGTATAGAGATTTTGTTGTTATTGTCTTAAAAAATTACTCATTTTACTGAGTAAAACGAAATATTGTCAATTACTCAGTTGTTTTTTACACCAAGGTGACATTTTCTCACGATAATTTAAACATCTAGGGGGTGACATTTTTATCTGTTATTATAAATACACCACCACAAGCTAGTATTTCTCTGTATGGTCTGGGATTAGGGTTGTTACAAAGATATAACTTGTCATTCTCTGTATCAAAATAATAGTTAAAATACTCCAGTACATTTAATCCAAGAACATTCAGCTTATGTTCATTACTATGTGGGATTAGTACAGGTACATCAGTTAATAAGGGTTCAAGCACTTTCAACCCTGGAATACGAACAAAGTCAGCGGATACTTCTCCAGAGTATCCTTTGATTTTTGCAGATACTTTTGGTAGCTTGTCATATCCAAACTCTTTCGCTATATCTCTGGAAATTACTGTCATAAATGCACCAGTATCTAATATAAAGTCAACATCTGTACCTCCTACATCGCTCCCAGTATAGACAGCACGAATGGTTATATAATGGTGTCCACCTTGTCGTTGTATTTGTATGTAATTACTATCATCAAAATATACAGTCATTATACAAACTCCACTGCAAACACAGAAGGTATAGATGGTTCATAATGACATAAATCACGAGCATATCTTGAATCATATTCAGGAGTGCGATATTTATCATAAATACCATCCTCCTGACCTTCAAACGGAAAATCTGCAACAATAACAGGTATTCCTTTAACAAATCGTTTTCCTATCGCAAACTCAGCATTTACAATATAAACCCATCTTCTATCATATTCTTTTTCAATTTCATCTTTAAGCATTATTCTTGGATTATCAATGATTTGATACATATTGAAATCCCCCTTCAGACACAAGAACATTAACACAATTTTGTTACTTAGCCCAGTCTTACACCTATACACCAATAATAGCATGAAGCATCAATACTATCAAGTACTTTAGTATTGTGTTCTACTTATACATACAGTATAATACACAATGTCAAGCAAACAAACAGGAGATACTAAAATGCCAAAAATGTTGCGTTCAATTGAGATGAATAAATGCCTCGGATGTTTTACATGTATGAATGTATGTGCATCATTTAATCATAAAAATCATTCGTTGGTAAAAAGTGCAATTCGTATTCGTACCACAGGAGGAATGGCTAGTAATTTTATATGTATTGTATGCTTAGCATGTGCAAAACCGGCGTGTATGGAGCCATGCCCAAGTAACGCTCTGGTTAAACGTGACGGTGGTGGTGTGCTGCTGACAAAAGAAAAATGTATAGGATGCCGTTTGTGCGAAAAAGCGTGTATTGTTAGTGCTGTAAACTTCGATGAGGAGCATAATCATCCGATTATATGCCATCATTGCGGGATTTGTACAAGATTTTGTCCGCATGATTGTTTACAATTAATCGACAGCAATCACTAGGGAGTAGAGATAAAACATGATAAATGAAAAATATATCAAGGTATTATATATAAACTTAGAAACAGAAAAAATCCACATTGAGCATCGTGAGGATTTAATGCAATATCTGGGTGGAGTTGGCATTGCCAGCAAACTGTTTCTTGAAAACCTTAAACCCGACCTTCCTCCGATGGATGCAGAGCAACCGATTGTATTTGCAATTGGTGCTGCAACCTATGTGTTTCCGGTAATAACAAAAACCGTCGCTATGTTTATATCACCACTCACCGGAGAGCTTGGCGAAAGTTACGCAGGTGCTCGTTTGGCAATGACTCTGCTGATGGCAGGGTATGATGCGGTAGTTATTACAGGCAAAGCAAAAAAACAAAGCTACCTAAGTATAGCTACAAACAATGTCAGTGTAAAAGACGCTCGTGCAATATGGGGTTTAAGCGTTACTGAGGTCGGGCAATATATCAGAGACCGTGAGCGGCACAAAGGGCAGGCTGACGGTAAGCGTTCAATTTTATACATTGGCCCGGCAGGTGAAAACGGCGTATCATTTGCAGGTGTAACAGTTGATACTTACAGGCATTTTGGGCGTTTAGGCCTTGGTGCATGTATGGGAGCAAAAAACCTAAAAGCAATCTCTGTATATGGAAATCGCTCGATTCCTATTCTTAACCATAAAAAATATTTAAAGCTATACCAACAGCTTTATAAAAAGTCAACAGTGACCGAATACATGGCAAAATATCATGATTCGGGAACACCGGAAAATATAATGCCACTTAATAAAGGTGGAGGTTTGCCGACCAGAAACATGCGTACTAACTCTTTTGAAGAAGCAGGACGTGTTTGCGGTGAGTCTTTTGCACTAAAAAATCTCGTGCGAAAAATGTCATGCACAGGTTGTCCTGTTGGTTGTATACATATCGGGATGTATCGCCGTGAGTTTGACAAAGGGCATGAGTACGAAGCTATCAGCGTATCGTATGATTATGAGCTTATTTTTGCGCTTGGTATTTTCCTTGGTATTAGTAATACTGACTCAATTATCGCATTAATAAATGAAGTTGAAGAATACGGACTTGATGCAATCAGCACAGGTGTTTGTCTGGGTTGGGCGACAGATGCACTCGAAAAAGGGTATATCACAGACGAAGATACTCTCGTAAATCTACAATTTGGCAAACCGGAAGCATATATAACAGCCATTGGCAACTTAGCAAAAGGTGTTAACGCATTTTACCAGGCTCTTGGTAAAGGCTCACGTCATGCGGCATCTATATACGGTGGTGGAGAGTTTGCAATGCAAATCGCAGGAAATGAAATGGCAGGGTATCATACCGGTTACGGCTCGCTTGTTGGTGCTGCTGTAGGTGCCAGGCACTCACATCTTGATAACGGTGGATATAGTTTGGATCAAAACAATGAAGCTTTTGATGAGGATAAATATGTCGATGCGTTATTTACTGAAGAATGTGAGCGATGCATGACAAACTCACTTATTATGTGTTTATTTGCCAGAAAAATATATGACCGTCAAACAATTATCGACTCGTTAAATGCTCTTGGTTGGACACTTACAGATGAGGATTTAACAGCTATTGGCAGAAGGATTTACAAAATAAAACTTGAAATAAAAAAAGCACTTGGATTTAGGCAAATGGGAGTAAAAATCCCAAAGCGTTTCTTTGAAACGCCAAGTATGAACGGCATTTTAGATGAAGATGTAGTAAAATCAATGATAAGAAAATACTCAGAAAAAACTGAAGAGTTTTTAACCTCAGAGGGTGATTAAAATATGATAGTAATGTTTTATGGTGAGGTAAAAAAGTTTACTAACGGCGATAATTTAATTAAGGTTGATGCTTTATATGATTTAAACTCGCTTATTGATAAACTCAGCGAATTATACAGTAAGGATTTCCATAAAATTGTAACAGAAAATGAATGGTTGATATTAATAAATGGAGAAGCAACTACAACAACAGGTGCAATGAATACAAGGTTAAAAGAACACGATAAAATCGAAATATTACCAATGGCAGAAACAGGATAAATATGGACATTATAAATTAAAGGGGAGAAGGTTTATGAAAACATATCATGTAGCGAAGACAGGTTGCGACAAAAATCTTGGTACAGAAGTTAAGCCATTTTTAACTATCAATGCAGCAGCAAAAGCAGCGAGAGCAGGAGACACTGTTATTGTTCATGAGGGTGAATACCGCGAGTGGGTCAAACCTGAAGAAGGTGGTCTTAGCAATGTTCGACGTATCACATACACAGCGGCAGAAGGTGAGCTTGTGTATATCAAAGGCTCGGAGCAGATTGAAAAATGGGAAAATGTAAAAGATACAGTTTGGAAAACAGTGCTGCCAAATTCGTTTTTTGGCGACTTTAACCCTTATGTCGAAACCATTATTGGAGACTGGTTGCTCTATCCGCAGGGCCGCTCGGCTCATCTTGGTGATGTGTACTTAAACGGTATGTCTTTTTACGAAGCTGACAACTATGAGCATGTATTCAAACCTGAGATTCGTGAGTTAATCTTAGACAATTGGACAAATGAAATGGTACCGATAAAAGATCAAGAGCAGACAAAATATCTATGGTTTGCAATTGTTGACGATGAAAACACAACAATAACTGCAAACTTCCATGAGAAAAATCCCAATGAAGAAATTGTAGAAATAAATGTGCGTAAGTGTTGTTTTTATCCGGAAAAAACAGGACTTAACTATATAACAGTTCGTGGTTTTCAAATGGCACATGCGGCAACCCCTTGGACACCACCAACAGCAGACCAGCCCGGGTTAATCGGGCCGCATTGGGCAAAGGGTTGGATAATTGAAGACAATATTATTCATGATGCAAAATGCAGTGCAATCAGCATTGGAAAAGAAGCTTCAACAGGTAACAATGACCGCACATATCGAAAGGATAAACCGGGTTATCAGTATCAGCTAGAAGCAGTATTTAAAGCAAGAAAAATCGGATGGTCAAAGGAGAGAATCGGCTCGCATATTATCAGAAACAATGTAATTTTTAACTGCGGACAAAACGGTATTGTAGGGCATCTGGGCTGTGTATTTAGTGAGATTTATGGTAATCATATATACAATATTGCTATCAGACGTGAGTTTTACGGGCATGAGATAGCAGGGATAAAGCTCCACGCACCAATTGATGTGAAGATTTACGGAAATCGTATACATGATTGTTCGCTTGGTATTTGGATGGATTGGCAAGCTCAAGGAACACGTATCAGTAGAAATCTTTTGTACCACAATAACCGTGACCTCTTTATGGAAGTGTCGCATGGTCCGTCTGTTATTGACTATAATATTTTTGGTTCAAAATACGCACTTCATAATGATGCACAGGGTATGGCGTATATTCACAATCTTTTTGCCGGAAAGTTTGCACTACGTTTCTCAACAGACCGCTCTACACCATATCATACACCGCATAGTACAGAAGTGAGCGGATTTTCTGCTACATTTGGTGGTGATGACAGATATTATCAAAATATCTTCATTGGTGGTCAAACGCACGAATTAGTTGGTACTGCATGTTTTGACGGACACCCAACATCCTTGCAGGAATATATTGATGAGGTTGACAAACACCAACCATGTGACCACGGTGAGTTTATGAAAGCTAAACAACCGGTATATATTTCTGATAATGTATACACAAATGGTGCAAAAGCTTTTGATAAAGAAACAGATAAACTGGATTGCCCGGATTTTAATGCTGATTTTTCAATAGAAATTGAAGAGGGAGTTGTTTACCTAAATGTGACAATGCCTGAGGGTTTTGACGAGTTTATGTCACTGTCGCACAATACAGCAACCTTAGGTCACGCACGTTTGGTTGACGCTGACTTTGAGGATACTGATGGTGGATATTTGATGCTCAACAAGGATTATTTTGGAGATAAAATTGAAAAATCATCAGTAGCAGGTCCGATAAGTAGTCTTAAAACAGGCGTAAATCGTATTTGTGTATGGGAAGACTTAAAGATTGATTATCTGAGGCCTTTGTATGTATGATGTAATATCAATTGGAGAGGTTTTAATCGACTTTACCACTGTTTCTGTTGATGAAATGGGTTTTCCAACCATAGCTGCCAGAGCGGGTGGTGCGCCATGCACATTTCTTGCTGCTTTGGCAAAATATGGTGCAAAAACCTACATATACGCAAAAGTTGGCGATGATATGTTTGGTAAACTGCTTGTTAATGCCATGAAAAACGTTGGTATTGATACAAGTGGTGTAGTTCTGGACCCTGATGTGTTCACAACCTTAGCTTTTGTAGAAATTGATAAGCTTGGTGACCGCTCGTTTAGCTTTGCCAGAAAACCCGGTGCCGATACTTGCTTAAGAATAGATGAATTAGACTTATCGTGTATTGATAAGTCTAAGATTTTTTACTTTGATACTTTACCTCTTTCGGAAGAACCAAGTAAAACTACTACAAAAAAAGCTGTTGAGTACGCAAAAAACGCAGGTAATCTGGTATTGTTTGACCCAAATTATAGACCTGCCTTGTGGAAATGTGAAAACGATGCTAAAGAGCAAAGCTTGTGGGGTCTGGAGCGTGCTGACATTATTAAAATCAGCGATGAAGAAGTTGAGTTCATAACAGGTAAAATACTAAGTCCTAAAGAAGCTGCTGATTGGTTGTTTGACGAGTATGATATAAAGTTTGCGATGGTGACAAGTGGTGCAAAAGGCGCATTGTTGCAAAATAAAAAAGCTTTTGCGTGTGCAAAGTGTCCTCCTGTATCTCCTATAGATACAACAGGTGCAGGTGACATTTTCGCAGGCAGTGTAATTAGCAGGGTCTTAAAGCTTGGAAAAAGCTTTGAAGATTTAAGTGAGATAGAGTTAGCAGACATAGTAAAGTTTGCAGTAACTGCCGCCAGCTTATCGACAGAAAAATACAGCGGCATGTCAAGCGTCCCGGAAGAAGAACAAGTGTTTGAGAAGATGGATAGAATGTAGGATAAATACATGATTTATAATACATAATGACAAAGATGTCGAAATTTACTGCCTCTTTTTTACGCAGTGGCTAGTGAGTGGTTTAATGGAAGATGAAGACTATGGGACAAGACATTAGAGAAGCTATGCAAGTAATGATTGAACATTCAGCAGGAAAAATTGATTTACGAACATCACGTTTAAACATAACTCCTGTTTGTAAAACACTAAGTGCTGTAGAAATTAAAGATACTCGGAAAAAACTTGGTATGTCGCAGGGAGTGTTCGCTATAGTTCTTGGTGTATCGAAAAAAACTGTCGAATCATGGGAATCAGGAAGATATACTCCAGACGGAGCTGCACGTAGACTTATAACAATTTTACATATTGATCCTTCAATCCTAGAAAAATACAGCATCGTGAAAACTAAAGCTATGAATGTCAGCGAAGAACTACCATCGTATAAATAAAAAAAAATACTTGGAGCTAGGTTTAAGATTTCTTCTAACCCCTAGTCACTTAAAAATTTTATTAGGCTAAGGTTATTAGTTTCGGGAATTATGTAATTTCTACAGGAGTTAATCTTTCTTTTTGTTTATCTAATTTCGAAATCTCTCTCCTGAGTCTATATGTAAAAAACGCAAATAAAAGAGATATATATCCAACAGGGTTTATCAATAAATATTGAAAAAATACAACAGGAAGGTTATATTCAACTCCATGATTACGAACTTGGTCTGGAGCTAGGATATTATATCCATTGAACAAATTTTCTATAAAAACAGATATATTGCTGATTACACCAAAAATAATACTGGAAGTATCAAATAAAAACCATAAAAATAACATACTCAATACTAGAAACATCCAATTACGCTTAAAAAAACGGATTGTTCCTTCTCTCCAATTAATTGTTTTATTGTTAGATATATATGTAGCGATAACCCAACCAATAATTGCAAACATCAAAATGCGTAATAAAAATAGTAATAAATCTACAGTCGCAGCAAATGTCATCTGAGATTCTGTTGAAATAAAGGGTATTGATATAACTTGTAAAAGCATTGAATATACAATCACACCTAATATAGAGAATAGTACACTTACACTAATTAAACAAACTACAGTTAGAATAATTACTTTATATATCTTCATTAACCTTGTCCTTCTAAAAAATTACATTCGAGAAGTGATTAGTTTTTATATATTTTGTAATATGTGTAATTTTCCTCAATATATGCACTACCTTATATAACGTTTGAAAAGAGATTTTCCCTACAAAAAAATATATGTAACGAAAAATATTTATTTAATATAATATTAATCATCATTAGTGTAAATGCCGTTTTTAAAGCAAACATTCGACAAAGTACAATAAAGTGTGTTACACTTTAACAATTCCTGTTTTAAGAAGGTGGTTGCATTGGTTATGTTATATCTTGCAATGGTGGATAATGATGCAGATAGATTCAACTTATCTATGATTTATGATGAGTATAAGAATTATATGTTAAAATATGCACTATATATTACAAGAAATAAAGAACATGCTGAAGATGCTGTACATGATGCGTTTCTTTCAATAATCAAACATAAGGATAGACTTTTTCGTTTTACTAAGAATGAACTTCGTAATCAAGTGATTATTATCACTAAGAACAAGTGCATTGATTTGCTTCGCAAGAAAGGTTATTCTAACGAAGATTCTATTGAAGATATAGAAAACATTGTCAAAACAGATGATAGACTGATAGAAGATCAGATTATCTTAGCTGATGAATATGAAACTGTTAGAAAGTATGTAGCATCACTTGATGAATCTAGCAAGCTTATTCTCGAAATGAAATATGTACTTGGTATGACATATAAAGAAATTGGTGTAGAACTGGGTATGACAGCTAAGCATGTTGACACTAAGATAATGCGAGCGAAAGCAAAAGTACGCAAGCTCATGGTTATGGGAGGTGTATCTGATGACTAAAGATCAAGTTATTGACAGTGTATTTGATGCTTTTTTCAAACAAGCTGTTATTGATAACTTTTTTGAAGAATTCAATTTAATAACTGAGGACGATGAAATATCTAGTCAATGTATCTTTTCTGATGAACACAATAATAGAATGATTTCTTTATTTGTAAAGGAAAAACGGAAAAATAGTTTTAACATTGCTATAAGATGGGGTAAACATATCGCTGCTGCTGTATTTATTTCTATATCCATACTATTTGGCAGTCTGATGTTAGTGCCGGAAGTGCGTGCAATTGTTATAGACACCGTAGTAGAGTGGTTTGATCAGTTTGCACGTTTTAATTCAAATTCATCTGAAATAGCTAAATCCTTTAATGAACCCACATTTATTCCTGAAGGGTTTCGGGAAGAGTTTCGTGATGGTAACGATATGATAACCATAATACTTTACGCTGATAATAATGATGTTGTGATTTTCTTCGAAACACACCTAACAAGCACACAACTATCAATTGATAACGAAGATCATTACTATAAAACAATACAGGTTGATGGTATTGACTTTCACATACTAACTGCAATAAAAAATTATAAAGAAAATAAGATTATTTGGGAAAAAAGTGGACAAAGGTATATTTTATCATCTGAAATCTCTGTTGATGAGCTCCTAAAAATGGCTTTTTCTGTAGATTAATATGAATATTTCATTAACATGTAGGGAAAATGCATTTTCAAACGTTATATATAGTATTAATCCTAAAAAAGGATTGATACATTTTTAACGAGGAGAAGAATCATGATAAAACGTATATTATCACTCATCTTAATTATTGGAATTTTTGTAACTATAGGAACCCCAATTGCACAAGCACGATGGACACATTTACGTTCTCTAAGTCTTGGATTGAGTCGTAGTAATAACATCGTCACTTCTACAACCTCAATTTCTGGTTTATCGGGTACAACTAGAATATCAGCCATTTTCACACTTGAAAGACTGGAAAACGGACGATATCAACAAGTAGACTCATGGTCAGCAAGTAGTAATTCAATTACATTACTTAATACACGTAACACATCAAACTGTCCATCCGGTACTTACAGGCTAAATGTTACTGTTACGATTACAAGAAACGGAACAGATGAAACTGTATCAGATTCGTTAGTTAGAGTTTTATGAAACTAACAAAATACGCGAACAAAGCGTTTAAAAGGATGTGATATTATGATTGTACTATTAAATTGTATTCTCTAAACTAAACTTTATCCATATTAGAAAACTTATTGTATGAAAGGAAATATTCTGTTATGAAAAAATTCACAATCGCAATTATCTTGCTTATGTTAACCTTGTCATTTGTTGCACCTATAACACATGTGGAGGCGTGTGAATCATACTCAGAAAGTTTGTTTCACATGCATAGAACCGGTTACAACGGTACTGCTCATTTTACAACCTATAGAGTGAATGGTGCTCGTGCATGGGCTCAAATACATGTATTTGGATTGTATTCAGAGACGCATCATGCTGCTATTAATGGAGTCGCAACAGCAAGAGTGCCTGCGGCTATCACCGATGCTCATGAGCATTCGGCTGGTGTATGGTAATGAATTATCATCTATTATTAACTGAGAATTAATATAATGAAAAAAGTAATAATAGTATTTTTTATTCTTTTAAATGTAATGTTGTTTCTAGGTATACGAGAAGTATACCTAGAAAACGACCTTACAGATATGCTGCAAATTCATACTGTTCAGCCCGATATCGTTCATAGTGCTCTAATCATTAGTAATGCAAATGATGACTCCATAGATAATGACGTGAGCGATGCGATGTTTGAAATGTTCCGATATTTATCAAAGAGATTTGACATATCAATTGAATATGGTGAATACTATCGAAACCAAAGCGAATATCTTAGATATTTAATATCGTACACACCTATTGATGAACGTTTAGAATTAATCACTGATACATCCCTCGATTTTTTTAACGCTGACAATGAGTTGTTTTATACAAACCGACACGGTGTTGATAATGGAGTAAATTTTTATTTGCTAAATAATCGAATAACTGTGAACTTTTTTCCAATAACTGCATTAGGCATTATAAGAGGCGGTGAATATATGTTTGTCGCCCGCTCTCAAGCAGAACTAGATGAAAGTATTTCTATTTTTATGTCTGAGTTTGGTTCGTATGTTGATCGAATTGCAGAGTTTGGTGCAGATCCATTTATTGTTGATGAAGCAATAAATTTATTTTTATTACCAACTACAGTTATAATGATGATGTTAATTGCTTTACTTATCATTATTTTTATTCATTTAAATGCTAAAAAAATCGCTATACAAAAAACAATGGGATTATCTGTGATTCATATTGTCAGAAAAATGCTTCTACCATTTATTGTAATCATTGTTTTTACTATTGGAATTGTCAATATTGCATTATTTACTGTGTTTGTTGGTACTATAAACGCTCGCACAATACCGATTATTGTGACTCTGACTAACTCGGCAGTATTGCAATTAATCGGTGTAATAATAACTATTGCAATTAGTTGTTTACTGTTACTATTGATTCCTACATACTCATTACTAAAAAACAATAACTTCAGCCGTTACTTAATGGGTGCAAACTACATGTTAAAAATATTAGCACTTCTTATTATGCTGCCATTATTATCAGGACGGATTGATTTAATTCAAGGTAATATAAAAATGATAAATCATGTCGAATACTATGAAAATAACGCAGAGATTTTAAATTTCGAATTCTCACCTATGTTTAATCCTAGATACCGTGGTAATGGGTATGGTTCATTATTAATGGAGATTGTGATGTCGGCTTCCGGGGGTGATATAACAGAAGAGATGGTTTTTGAACATGAGTTACTATATGAGTATCAGCGTGCATATCGTATTTTAAATGAAGCAGGTGCAATTTTTAGTCAAAACTCTTCCAGCTTTGATGAGATACTGATATTGACGATTAATGAAAATTATATGGCTAAACACCCGATACGAAATACCGATGGAAGTTTGGTTAATACTGACCAGTTTGAATCAGAGATTACATTACTTGTTCCGGAAATCCATATTAATAATGATTTCATTATTAATATGGTTGTTCCTCATTATAGTATTATAGAAATTGACAATGAACAGATATTGTATGATTACTCACTCGGGTGGGGCTTTTATGGTGTTCCGGAGCAACCATATATAATAATGGCTTTCACGGATGCTGCTTTTAGATTTGACGCATCACCTTTTCGTTCTGTCTTTATTGATTTTGATTTTAACGAGACACTAAAAAATACACCTTTTTATGACAGGATTCTTATTTCTACAGTAGGAAATGAATTAAATCGAATACGTGCTTATCATACACGAGAGGCTGCTGAACATTTATTGGTTATGATTCCCATATATGTCTTGATTCTGTTAATTATTATTCAATATTCCTATTTCTATAATAAAGCTTATCAAAAACGCATTTTTGTACAAAGAATAATGGGATACAATCCGTTTCGGATTTATTTACAAATGCTCTTTGAATCATCTTTAATAGTTTTAATGATTATTTCAATTGGTTGGTACTTACAGCTTGATGTTAGACTTTTACTGATGGTCTTAGTATTAGAAGTTATTGTTTACTTGACGGTTGTAATGATTTCGCGAAAAAAATCACTAGTTTATAATTACGAATAAGGGGTGCATGTATATGACATTGATTGAATTAAAAGATGTAACAAAAAAATTCGGAGAAAAAACCGTTATCAATAAACTAACACTTCAAATTGAAGCCGGTAAAACTTATGCTGTTGTGGGTCGTTCAGGGTGTGGAAAATCAACACTGTTAAACATTATGGGTGGTATTGAAAGAGCAACATCCGGTAATGTGAAAATTCTTGGGAATGAAAACATATCACCCAATAGCTACAAAGCTAGAAACTTTCTAAGGTATCATATTTCATTTTTATTTCAAAACTATGCACTTTCTGACAATGATACCGTTGAATATAATTTAAAAATGGCTCTGTTGTATAATAATGAAGTGAAAGATAAGAAAAAAGCCATTTCTACTGTACTAAACAGAGTGGGTATGGATAGTTTTGAAAAAAATAAAATATATACTTTAAGTGGTGGTGAACAACAACGTGTAGCTATGGCAAGGCTTTTATTAAAGCCGACACAAATTGCCTTAGCAGATGAACCAACAGCAAACTTAGATACTATTAATCGTGATGTAATTATTAAATTATTAATGGAGTTAAATGAAGAAGGAAAAACAATTATTCTCGCTACACATGATTCTGATTTAGCAAAAAATTGTAGTGTTATTATAGAATTGTAGATATGTTCCTCACGCTATATTTCTCCCTAAAAAACACTTTCAAAATATTTCACAATGTGGTACAATTGTGAAAATAACCAAAGAGGGAGACAATTATGGCTGAGAGCAGAGGATATGTAAGAATTGTTGACGAAAAAGGAAGCATTAATATTTGTCATAGTGTTGTTGCTGTAATTGCAGCGGCAGCGGCTGTTGATGTTGATGGTGTTTATGGACTGTATTTATCTCCGGGAAAAGAGCTTACACAGATTAGCAGCAGAAAAGGAACATCAAAAGGTGTAAAAATCAATGTTGACAATGATGGAACAGTTATTGACATTTATTACATTGCAGAAATTGGATATTCAGTCAACGAGGTTGGAGCATTAGTACAAAAAGCAGTTATTTCTGCTGTGGAAGAAGCGACAGGTCTTAAAATCAACACTGTAAACATTCATATATGTGGTGTGTCGCTAAAAAAGTCTAAAAAACCGGCATGAAAAGAACTGTTGCAAGGGAAATAGCTGTTAGGCTTTGCTTTGCATTATCAGAAAATCCAACAGACCCAAAAGAACTCTTAGATCAGGTATTTGATAAAGAGTATTATGCAACGTTACAAGAGGAAGACAAGCTATATAAAAACTATCCGGACGAAAAGCAACTTAACTATATATATAGCTTGATTATCGGAGTGTATGAACACATAGCTGAGCTTGATGGATATATTGAGAAATACGCAGTTGGTTGGAAATTTGGCAGGATTTCAAGAACTGCGATTGCAATTATGAGAATCGCAATGTACGAGGTTTTGTATATGCCCGATATACCAGACAGTGCAGCAATAAATGAAGCTGTTGAACTGGTTAAACGCTATGAGTCACCTGAGACTAAAGCGTTTGTTAATGGTGTTTTAGGCAGTTTTTCTCGTGAAGAGCTAGCGAAAGAGTAGAAATAAGTGAATAAAGTGTTTGATATTTATGCTTTTCGTAAAGCGGAGCATGGATGCGGAGCGCCGCGCGAGGAACATGGATGTTCCTTTGAGCGGGTAGAAAACACTAAATATTAAACCTTTATGAACGATTGTAAAAAGTAGAGAAAACTAATAATGAAAGAGTGTGCGGTACCGAACGCAAGCACACGTACGAAATGAAAACTTAGAAATAAATGAAGGAGAAATGAGAAAATGCATAAAATAATTACATTAAAAACATGTGAGCTTGCAAGAAGTTTAGAAAACGGCGGTTGTGGTGAATGTCAAACATCATGCCAATCAGCCAGTAAAACCTCATGCTCAGTTACAAACCAAAAATGCGAAAACGAAGAGAAAAATAATTAATAATTACTTGTCTATAGCTTATGATTTGTTCATATTGTTATATTATTATGAAACATTCTATTAGCATATAATAAGTTCTAGTTTCAAGTCATCACGATTCAAATCACCCGCCCTCTGCGGAGGGCACCCTCTTTGCTAAAGAGGGCATAAGAGTCCTCTACTCTCTACTCCCTATTCCCTAATCCCTCAACATCATTAATTATTAATTTGGAGAAACATGCTACACTGCTATCAATTATGTGGTTTCAATATTGTGCTAGATATAAACAGCGGAGCTATACATAGTGTTGACAGCGTAACTTATGATGTTATTTCCATGTACACCCTTATTCTTGATGGCAAGGATAAAGATGTTTTAATTTCGCATGTTATAGAAAAACACAAAAATACTACACGAGATGATATTATGAAAATCATTACAGATGTAGAAAACCTAGTTAACTCGGGAGGTTTATACTCACCGGATGTTTTTGCACATATCGCAGAAAGCAAAAAAGCGTTTAATTTAAAAGCCTTGTGCTTAAATGTTTCACACGTATGTAATATGTCGTGTGAATATTGTTTTGCTATACCCACTAGTTCCACCAGCTCCACTAACCCTATAGACCTCACTAGCCACAACAGCTCCAACAATCTCACCACCCCTGCGAATCCCAGCAATCCTACCTACCCCACCAACCCCACTAGTCCTACTACCCTCGCCAATCCCACCGACCCCACCACCCTCATGACACTTGAAATCGCAAAAAAAGCAATTAACTTTCTTGTGGAAAACTCAGGGAAAATAAACACTTTAGATATTGATTTCTTTGGTGGAGAACCATTATTAAACTGGTCAGTTGTTAAAGAGACAGTTATGTATGCTCGTGAAATCGAGAGAAAAATAGGCAAAAAGTTTAGATTTACTCTAACAACTAACGGACTTTTAATAGACGATGATGTTATCGATTTCTGTAATAAAGAGATGCATAATGTTGTATTAAGCTTGGACGGTAGAGAAGACACACATAATAAAATGAGAAAATTACCGAGCGGGAGTGGCAGTTATGAAACTGTTGTTGATAAAATTACAAGATTTGTAGAAACAAGACGTGGTAAAGGGTATTACATACGTGGTACATACACACAAGAAAACAAGGATTTTGTAAATGATATTTTGCACATAGCAGACCTCGGATTTAAAGAGATTTCACTTGAACCTGCAGTAAAAGGGAAAGTTGAAAATGGTAAATCTCACACTTTTTCCTTAGCTGACTTACCTGAGATTTTCCATCAATACGAAACCCTCACAATAGAGATGCAACGGCGAGAGAGCTTAAATAGAGGGTTTAATTTTTATCATTACAATCTTGACTTAGAGAACGGGCCATGTGTACATAAACGTATTGCCGGGTGCGGCGTTGGAACTGAATATATGGCAGTAGCACCAAATGGTGATTTGTACCCTTGCCACCAGTTTATTGATGATAAAAGGTTTCTCTTAGGTAATGTGTTTAGCGGAGTAAACAATCTTTATCTGCGTGAGGAATTTGGCAGAATGAACATTTATACAAAAGATGAATGTAAGGATTGTTGGGCACGTTTTTATTGCAGTGGAGGGTGTGCGGCAAATGCGTATTACTCGTCTGGTAGCATTTATAAAGTTGACGAAATCGGCTGCGAATTATTCAAAAAACGTATGGAATGTGCAATAATGATGAAGTACACTTTACAACCACGCCCATTTCATTTATAATGTGGGCGAGAATGTAAGGTGGTGTTGTATGAATAAATTTGATGAACTGGATTTGTTACTTAACAAGAATAATGGATATATCACAACCTCTGAAGCCATGAGAATTGGTGTTTCCAGAACGTATTTCGGTGAGTATATTCGTAAGCGTGAGCTTGAAAAAGTTACACAAGGAGTTTATATGTCGCAAGATGCATGGGAAGATGGTATGTATGTTATTCAAACTCGTTATCCCGGTGCTGTGTTTTCTCACGAAACAGCTCTATATCTACATGGACTTGCTGAACGTGAGCCAACTCAATATGCAGTAACTCTTAAAACAACAAGTAGTGCTTCAGGATTAATTAAATCAGGAGTAAAAGTATATAAAGTCAAAGCAGATTTATTCGAGGAAGGTCTTTGCAAAGCAGAAACTCCTGAAGGTCACAAAGTAAGAGTGTATAATACCGAACGAACAATTTGTGATTTAGTTCGCAGTAGAAATAATATTGAAGTCCAAGAAATACTATCATCTATTAAAGAATATGCACGTATGAATGAAAAAAATATTCCTCTATTGATGCGATATGCAAGCTTGTTTTCGGTAGAAAAAATCATTCGACAGTATTTGGAAGTGTTATTATGATTCGAACGTCTAGACAATTAAAAGCTCTTGTACGGAATATATCCTGCGGAAATAGTGAAAAAGCTCGAGTAATCATCCGTTGTTATGCTATGGAACGATTCCTTGAACGATTATCTATTTCTAATTATCGTAATAACTTAATTCTAAAAGGAGGGTTTCTTATATCTGCGCTAGTCGGAATTAATAACCGTTCAACAATGGATATGGATACAACAATCACAAGCATACCTTTAACCATTGATAACGCAAAAGAAATTGTTAATAAAATAATTAACGTAAAACTTGATGATGGTATGACTTTTACAATAAAAAGTATTGTTCCAATAATGGATGAAGCAGATTATCCCGGAATTCGTGTGATACTAGAAGCATATCTTAAAAAAACACGCATACCTTTAAAGTTAGATTTCTCATCAGGAGATGTAATTACTCCACGTGAGATAACCTATACATATAAACTGTTATTTGAAGAACGTTCCATAAAAATACTCGCATACAATCTTGAAACTGTTTTAGCTGAAAAATTCGAAACTATTATTTCAAAAGGTACAGCAAACTCCAGAATGCGTGATTTTTACGATGTTTATACTTTGTATAATACATTTTCATCAGAGATAAACACTAACGTGTTAAAGACTGCGATTCATAATACAAGTGTACAAAGAGGATCATCCGTTGTTTTACAAGAAGCACTTTTGGTTGTGGCTGAAATTGAAAACAGCAATGAGATGATAAGATTGTGGGAAAACTATCGAAAAAAATTCGATTATGCTTCTGATGTAAGATGGAATGATGTTATTTCAGTACTTAGGGAGTTATGCTTTATTCTCTTGCGTTTGCCATGATTCTATGATATCTTTTTTGTTGTTAGTAGTTGTTTTATGAATTGAAATATAACGAGAGGTAATAGTTATTATATGAAAAATAACAAATTATTCAAAAAATCCATTTCCCTGCTTGTCGCTTTTGTGATGATGCTTGGTTTTTTACTGTTTTTGGAATTACAACCGGCGGCTGCGGCAACGACAGAGAATGTTGGAACTTTTGAACAATTGAAAACTGCTATAGAAAAATTTAACAGTGGCGATTCAGATATGACGATAAACGTAACAGATAACATCGTCATTGGCAATGAGAATGAACAGTCTAATGGTGATATACTGCCTCTTATCGTAAATGACGGAAAGACTCTCACTATAAGCAGCAATGCTGCTGCTATTCGCGAGATCAAATTCTACTATATTGTACTTAGCTCACTCATTAATGGACGCCCCGTCACCTTAAAAGATATGTCATTTTTCTATGTTGGTGAAGGCACAACACTTGTGTTTGAAAACATCAGTATTTTAGGAAACGCTAATGTGAACAACGAGGCATCTCTTGTCGCCGTAGATACCGGCGGCAGGTTTGTAATGAATACCGGAGCAACGCTGACAGGTAATTATAGCAAAAATACACCGGGCGCCGGGGTTTTTGTAAATGTCGGTGCTGATTTTACTATGAACGGAGGCACTATCAGCGGTAATGAATCAACGCACGGCGGTGGGGTTGTACTTTTTTATCCCGCTACTCCAGCAACCGGTTCCGGTGCTACATTTACCATGAATGGTGGCACTATCAGCGGTAATATAGCACAAGTTGACGGCGGTGGGGTTGCAATTACCGGCGCCGATTCCGGCACAGGTGGTACATTTATCATGAATGGCGGCACAATCAAAGGTAATACAGCGGGGACGAATCCTATAAGTCACAATGCTTCTTCCTCCGGAGGAGGGGTACATGTAGGTCAAAATGGTACGTTTATCATGAACGGCGGTGAGATAAGTGGTAATAATGCAATCACCGTCCGAGTAAATGATAAAAGCACAGGCGGCGGTGGGGTTAGCATTGAAAAAAGCACTTTTATAATGAACGGCGGTACAATCAGTAATAATACAGCAAAAGAATTTGGCGGTGGAGTATTGCTGCCGGCTGGTGACACTGACTCCATAGCAAAGTTTTTAATCGGCGGCAATGCTGTAATTAGCGGTAACTCTGTGGGTAGCGGAGTTACAAATAATGTTCATCTGGCTCTACCGTATCCAACCGACTTTGTGTATATGGATTTGAACACAGGTGCTAATGCTCCGCGTTCGGGTATGAGTGTCGGCGTGACAAGAGAATTCACCACTCACAATAATGTGACAACAAATGACGTAATTGTTGCATCCGGCGCGGCAGAATCACAGGCTCAGTATTTCATCGCCGACAATCCGGAGTATGTCGTCATTTATAATGCAGAAATAGAAGTATCGGAAGCAGATGTCAATATTGTTCAGCTCAAAAACGTGCTGCGAATTGTAGAAAGAAAAGATACAAGGTCTATTACCTACCGTGCCAACGGCGGCTCGGGCAACATGGCAGACGGGTATGTGTTAACAGGGGGCAGCTATACATTAAGAGCAAACGGATTTACAAGACCGGGTTTTGAATTCAGAGGCTGGAATACAGCAGCCGACGGCAGAGGCACACCGTATGCAAACAACGTAGAGATTCCTGCTGTAAATAGTAACATTACGCTTTATGCTCAGTGGTGGTCAGGCGATATTCCTGCAGAGCTTGACACACCTGTATGGACCGGCACAGGTAACGTCACCGTAAAGATAGACGCCGACTATCAGAGTTTTGTGCGTCTGTTGATGAATGGCAGCGTTGTTGCCAATTATAATTACACGGTAGCTGCCGGCAGTACGATAATAACGTTAAAGGAGAGCTTTCTGAGTACTCTGACGAAAGGCACACACGTCTTTGATGCAGAGTTTATAGATGGCATCGCGATATTTGAGTTGACTATAGGCTCTGATGGCTCCGACGACTCTGATGATCCGAACGACCCTGATGACCCTGATGATTCGGACAATCCTGATGTCCCCAAGACCGGTGACAGCAATGCCGCCAAAATATGGATAGCATTGCTACTAATATCAACCCTCGCCATCATCTTAATACCGTTCAAATTCATAAAAAAATCGAATATAGAAAGTAACACTACCTAACAGCGAACTTTTTGACCACCCCTTGACACACATCAAAATCTGTGTTATTGTTACGCAGTTCAACATTTAAAAGAGGTGCAAAATGCTCACAGAACGTACAAGACTTATAGAAATATTATACATTATTATTAATGTCATCGTTATTGACATTAGCGATAATGCTGTTTTGCGTTGCACCGAATAAAGGGTTATGCTTAAAAAAGCCCCTTGCGGTAAACGTCGCAGGGGGTTTTTAATTATGAAAGGATAAGGGTAAAAATGAAATGAACAAGAATCAAGGGATATTTGTAGTAATTGCAGCGATTGCAATACAATTAACTGTTGGGATTGCTTATATTTGGAGCATTTTCCAAACAGGTATTGCAGAGAGCATATTTGGTGGCGACCACGCAGCAGCAGGTCTTACATTTTCACTAGTGCTTGCTATGCTTGCTGTTGGAAGTGTAATTGGCGGTAAGCTTGCAGTGATGTATAATTCACGTGCTATTGTATTTATTGGTGGAATTATTTTAAGTGCAGGATTTTTCTTCGCTTCTTTTACAACGGAGAATATTTCGTGGCTTCTGTGGATAACCTATGGAGTTATGGGTGGTTTAGGAATGGGGTTCACTTACACAACGACTATTGCTTGTGCTCAAAAATGGTATCCACATAAAAAAGGATTGGTCACAGGGATTATTGTATCTGCAATCGGTATTGGTGGCGTTATTTTTACACCGATTGTTGGTGAATTAATCGTTACATTCGGCGGTAGAGGAGTGGGTGAGCCAAAAACTTTTATGGTTCTTAGTTTTGTGTTTTTAGTTGAATGCTCGATTGGTAGTAAAAAAAAAAAAAATCCTCCTGATGGCTACATGTTGGACAGGTTAAGTAAAAATATTACTGTTAGCAATACGGATAAAAGTTATAAAACAATAGATATGCTCAAAACACCGCAGTTTTATATGGTTACTATAACTTTTATGCTTGTTTGTATGGGTGGGCTTATGATGATAGGTTTTGCAAAACCTATAGCAGAAGCAAAAGGTCTTGAAGAAGCTGCAGTGATAGGTGTGCTTGCAATTTCTCTGACAAACTCATTGGGACG
>JAITFS010000015.1 GCA_031281195.1 Oscillospiraceae bacterium | reverse complement strand
CCATTTGCGATATTACCAAAGTTTCAAGGGAAAGGATATGGTAAAATATTAATAAGTGAAGTGGAAAAGATTGCTCGGGAAAGAGGTATTATTGGTATATTTGCCGGTTCTGATGATGAAACAAATAAAACTAGCCTTTCAAAAAAAGAAATAACAGGAGAAAATATTTTCGAAGAAATAAAAAATATCCAAAATTATAGTAATCACCCTTATGAATTTTACATAAAATGTGGTTTTTCAATAATCGGGATAATTCCAAACGCAAATGGCATCCAAAAACCTGATATTTTATTATGGAAAGATATAAGGAAAAAATAAAATAGGCAATAGACACAATAAATGAAGTTATAAGGAGCACCTAATGTACGATCCATATATGAAATGTCCAATATTTGAAACAAAAGATTTAATTTTAAGACTTGTTGAAAAAACTGATGCAGAAGATTTGTTGGAGTGTTACTCTGATAAGGTTGCGCAAAAGTTCTTTAATGATGATAATTGCCTTAACAACTTCAAGTATAAAACATTAGAGGAAATGAACAAAGCTGTAGATTTTTGGATTTCTGCGTATAATCGTGGTGATTTTATACGATTTTCGATTGTTGATAAACAAAGCAAAAAAGCTGTGGGAACGCTTGAAATGTTTGGTGGTCCACAAGGGGTGCTTAGAATAGACATCAAATCTGAGTATGAAAAGAGAGAGTACCTAAACCAAATAGTTGAAGTTTCAATTAATAGCTTTTACTCACTATTTATTACAAATCGCATTATAACAAAAGCAATACCTAAGGCAACTGAAAGAATCGCAGCTTTAAAAAACTATGGCTTTAATAAAGATAAAAGAAGAAATTATTACTATAGGGATAACAAATAGTTTAAAAGAACATAGTATTGCAAAATTATTTTATTCATTTAAACATAAATCCTCGTTACAGAATTATTGATAAGTTAGATAATTCCAAATTGATATAACTATAGAGTACAATTAGCATTGTTTTGTTGTTTTTGTTTAACATTTGATGTATTATTGCTATTATAAATAGGATGGTGATAACGTATGAGTAGAGTTTTACAAAAAGAAACAGATAGAGCAGTATGGTTAGTTAATGTTGTCCAGTTCACGGCTGAAGAACTCGATATGTCTGTATCTGATACACTTCGATTGCTAGATTATCACGGTTTAGTAACTCAAGTATTAGCTGGGTATAAAGTATTACATACACAAGGTTATGAATACATGGCAGAGCTACTGACTGATGAGTTACGAAAAGTCGGAGCAGCTACATAATGAGTTATTTATATCATGGAACAATTTGTGTAATAAATAATATCGATTTAAATAAATGCAGGTCACGTACAGATTTTGGTAAAGGTTTTTATATGTCTAGTAAGCTTAAGACTGCACGTGATTGGGCTATTGGAAAACCTAGTTTAGAAATGAAAACACCAACAGTCATGCGTTATAAAATAAATGATGCTATTTATACTGATATAGTTATAAAGAAACTTGTATTTACTACGCCAACAAAAGAATGGCTGAACTTTGTTAGAGATAATAGACAAAGAAAAAACTCAACTACTTCTGAAAGAGAACCAAGACATACTTACGATGTTGTCAGTGGTCCGATTGCAGATGATAAAGTTGTGGATGTCGTTAATGAGTATTGTAAAAGTTTAATATCCGCAGAGGATGCCATATCAAGAATAAAAACTTTGCCAAATGTAATACAAACAAGCTTTCACACACCTTTGGCATTAAGTTATTTATCTTCTTTTTCTTATTCTCAATGTTTAAATAATAAATGGTGCGACTGGAAAGAACACGAGTTTTATAATGTAAGCACATAAGCTTAAAAAAACACATGATTAAACTATTTACAAATAGGTTGATAATCAGAGATTATACTGCTCATGATTTGTTGAATAATCATGAGTTACTCTCTGATAATACCATTATGTATTACTTGCAGGATATTAAAACAAATAATATTGAGGAATCACAGGAAAACTTAACTGAAATCATAAATGACCAAAGTTTAACTGATAGAAAACTATTTTTCTTTTTAATAGAAGATAAAAACACAAATGAACTCATTGGCTCAATTGGTTATACTGTTTCGAACTATACCCCTTATGGGAAGTTTGTACATTTGGGGTATTTCATTAAACAAGAGTATTGGAATAAAGGATATACATCAGAGGCGTTAAAAAGACTGTTAGAATTTGCATTTGAAGAAAACGATGTCTACAGAATACATACAGGGTGTTTTAAGGAAAATGTTTATTCAGAAAGAATAATGGAAAAGTTTGGGTTTACAAAAGAGGCTGAGTTTAAAGAATACGAGTTCCATGATGGTAAAATGAAAGACAGGGTAGAATATAGGTTGCTAAAACATGAGTATTTGGAGTAGAAATTATATACGCCGGGTGCTGGCGTTAATGTTGGTTATCTTGATGAGTGAGGTTAGAAACCATGAATGGGTAAATGCTTATTATTTATTAAGAGACAACACCAAAGAAATTGCGGTGGCAACAATAGCAAGACACTCTATAACAACCGCAATAATGATGCCTGTCTTAAATTTCTTTAGTTCAGAGTGCTTTCTATAAGCATCGCAGATAAGAAATATAGTCAAAGCCAGCAAAAATATTACTATTATTTGGGGCAGTACCATGTGAACATCCTCCGTATTATATACATTTACTAGTTCAACCAACGCCAGGCAGCAGGCAGAGTAAACAATTCTGCCCGATTTTAGAGTACCACAAACCCAATGCATTTAACAGAAAAAGTTACATACAGACAAATCATCCAGCAATAAAACATGCTTTTTATGATATAATGCATTTTATTAAAGATATTTTTATGAATAAATCTAAAGGAATATAAAGTGATTAAAAATGAAAATCGACAATAGTATAATTGATCTATATATAAAAGGCGAACCTTCTTCTATGTACTCAAATCACTGGGTATATAGTGCAATTATTCCTGAGCAATATTGCTTTACAGAACCGGATGTTAATCGTATTCTTAAGGTGGAGACTTATCGTGACCAAATTACAAATATGTGCCATGATTTTACATTCAGGAACAACGATTTAGTTCATAAAATATTTGATAACACCTCAACTATAGTTCAGAATGCTAACATTTTATTCACAGTAGGATTACCTGAAATGTATGATGCTATGGTAAGAGAACACAATGGCAGAACATACATAATTATTGATTTGATTAACTTTTCAAATTATCTTAATAAAGACAATTCATTTAGTGACATAACAAACAATTTTCTCACACACGAGTTGATCCATGTTTTGATAAACGAAAAATATCCAAAAGAAGATTTTGATTATATTGAATATCTGGATTATACATCTTTCCATGAAGGTTTTGCACATTTGCTGTCATATAAAGATAATATCATGCAGTATCAACTTGATGATACTTACAAAGAGCGATTTATCAATGCAAAAGATACACTTATCGCTGCATTAAATGAAACAGATCCTATGCTTCGCCAGAGATATACTAACGAAGCTAATAGCGGAAAGTATTGGAATAAATTTGCTGCTATTTCTTCAATGTTATATTTGATGAAGCACAGAGAAGATTTAAAGAGCATCTACGAAAAAGGCTGGCGTGGATTTACACAAGATGTTATAAATAGTTAAACGGAGAACTAATCACTTTGAATACAATAAAAAGAATTGTTGCTATTGTTGTATGTCTTTCATTGATGCTTTTATTGGCATGTAAAAATAATACTGATGAAGATGTAACCAACTCAACAACTCATTTTGATGAGTATGTTTATTTGATGAACCAAATTGATATTGGTACTCTTAAAACAATA
>JAITFS010000229.1 GCA_031281195.1 Oscillospiraceae bacterium | reverse complement strand
AAGGACGATGATGTTATGAAAATGATACTCGCAGTAATCGATAAGGACGATTCATCAAGTGTTATGCAAAACCTTATAGAACGTGGTTTTAATATAACAACCTTATCAACAACCGGAGGATTTCTAAAGTCAGGAAATGTTACCATTTTAATCGGAGTTGACGATGAGAAAACACAGGATGTTATCTCAGTGATAAAAGAACATTCCAAAAGCAGAACCAGAGCAATTCCTACATCTATTGGTACAGAAACTGCTTTTATGACACCTTTACCAATTGAGGTTTTAGTTGGTGGTGCTACAATTTTTGTCCTTAACGTAGAGCAATTCGAGAAGGTGTAGACTCTCACATGTATTTATACTAACCAATTGCAAAACTTATCGTCAGCTACTCACTTTTTGTAAATAGCTGACGATGTATTCTTCATTTTAACTCCTACCCTTGTTCGGCTACATAAGTTGAAACGCGGTTTTGGATTACTCTTACAGCATCTTGTGCAGATATTTGCCCGGCAAAAAATGATGATGCGCTTTCACTTACAATATTCCATATAAAATCATCGTAAGAAACTGTACTGGTTACAGAGTTTATTAAAGCTAATATTTGATCTGCCTCTGCTTGAGTAAGCGGCTTTAGCTCTATCATCAATCCGTTCATGCCAACAGTACCATGACCCCATTCATCTTCGGTCATAGCATCTTTTAATTTTTCGTCAAATACAGATTGCATTATAGGAATACTATGTCTGGTATTATCTCTTAACCAATCTTCATTTAAGAATGATTTTATGAAGCTCCATGCTCCTTCTTTATCCACACATTTTTCAGTTATTGCAAATCCTGAGTAGCTATTTAATGTATTACCATTTCGGTTTTCTGCCGGAAAACCTTTGAAAATTATCTCTCCACCAAGCGTTGCTCGATTTATTTGGTATACACTAAAATCATAAAAACTGTCAAGCATCATCAACTGCCGCCCGGATGATATGAGCTTGTGTGTCTCTATGTATTCACTATGCCAATCAAAATCATCCGGTAATGTGTTTGCAAATTCAAGTAATGAAATAAACTCATTACTATCAAAATTAACTACTCCATTAACCCAATCAACATACTTATCCATGTTCATCATAATCAATGCTTGTAAAAACATTTCTTTTGTTAAACTCTGTCCAAGTGGTACATCAGCATCCGGATTTGCTGCAAGCACCGCAAGAAACTCATCCATTGTCCAGCCGGGATAATCACCTACAACAGAAGGATTTCCCGAAATTGTGATTATATTGAATGTTGGGAATATCATGTATAACCCACCATTAATCTCTGTTGCTTTAAGTACACTTTCCATAAAATCACTACGGTTAAGATTTGGGTCAGAGTCAATAAATGTGTATAAATCTACGAGCAAACCACTTGCTACATAACGGTCATACGAAAGATTTGATACATCGAGTATATCAGGAATTCTTCCGGATATAATTTCAGTTGATAAACGTGCTAAACCGGCAAACCAATCATCATCAGTACTGAAGGTTCCATAGTCAGTCACATTAATACGATGTGTTTTACTTGTTCTGTTAAAATGTACTATAGCGCTGCGAATATTCCAATCAAGGTTAAAAGTAGCAAGTGTAAGAATTAACCTTTCAGGAATCTCGGAGAATGGGGTTTTTGTGAGCATAATAATCTCATGACTTTGTCCACCACTTCCCCAATGTTGACTGGTAATTAAAATACGCTCATCATCCAAAAATGTTACACTATTTAACCCCTCAGTTGTCATGTCGCTATCTATCCAGTTAAGAAGTAGAACTATATCTCCGGTTGAAGCTTCCATACCATACAAACCAACAGAATCACTGAATATTAAAGTGTACTCATCATTTCCTGAAAAAACATTATGTACATTATTCGGTAAATCAATAGCTTCACCCCATCTTTTTCCAGAAACATCAATTTTTACAAATGCTCTTCCTCGTTCTCTCCACTCTGTATGAGCTATTGTGCCGTCTTGCATAACAATAAATCTGTCAATCCAAGTTGTGTCTAAAGTAAAGAGTGCTCTACCTTCATTATTTAGTACATGGATTTTTGAATCAAAACCTATAAAAATATTTCCATCATTATCGATAGCCATACTTTGAATGTTAAACCACTCATGCCCGGCGGTGATATGAGCTATATCTATAGATAGAAGCTCGGTTCCTGTATTATCAAGCTTTCGTACACGTACAAAACCGGGAATATTTTTACGATATTCCCATTTCTCCCATTCCTCACCAACCCAATCATCAGGCAGGTCAAAAAAATAAAAATCTCCTTGTTCAGCAATCCATATATTACCCTCATTATCGATGAAAAGCGTGTGTATACGAATATTTCCTATAACATCTTCACCAAATTGTGATAATTCAATTGCAATACCTGAAAAAGGATCATAATTAGGGATAGTTTTTATATTAGTTCCGTCAAAATCCATTTCATATATATCAGAAGAGAAAATTTGCATAATCTCATCATCATAAGTCGCAGCATCAAAATAAATCTTGTTATTAGATGCAAAAAGATTGTTAACCCATTCAACTCCTGCCGGCAATCGCAGTTGTGTTACTTCAGGTAAGAATACAAACTCAGGATTGTCAAAGTCGTCATCATCGTTGTTTCTGCATCCCATCAGGGTTGTTATTAATATTGATAGTATCAACAGTGTGCTAATAATACGAAATATTATTTTTTTCATGTTGTTTATCACTCCTCTTTTATCTTTACCACACTAAGATAACACAGAAGTTTTAAGAATTACAGTGTTAAAATCTTAAGATTTTATTAAGAAACCACAAACAAAGAACAGTTCTAGAATTATAACGAAAAAGCGCAGGGTATTCCCTGCGTTTTTTCATAGATGTTGGCGAAGACCTATTTTCCCGGGACGTCCCCGTCCAAGTATCGTCGGCACTGGTGAGCTTAACTTCCGTGTTCGGGATG
>JAITFS010000111.1 GCA_031281195.1 Oscillospiraceae bacterium | reverse complement strand
GCAACCTGATCAATGCCGTCATTTATACTCTTAACATCAAGCAATTGGTCTTCAGAAGACTTTGCAATATCGCTTACAAGCTTGGTACTTTTGTTTATACCTTCAACGATTTCTGCAAGGCTTGAAGCGGTTTCTCCGGCAATACGTGCGCCAAGCTCAGTTTTCTCTCTTGAGTTTTGAATCATGTTTCCGGTTTCTTTTGCAGCCTCTGCACTTTTTGCAGCGAGGTTACGCACTTCCTCTGCGACAACAGCAAAACCTTTACCGTGTTGCCCTGCTCGAGCTGCTTCTACAGAAGCATTAAGAGCAAGAATATTTGTTTGGAATGCAATATCATCAATGACTTTTATAACCTTGCTGATGCTTTGACTTGCTTCGTTGATTTCATTTACAGCGGCAGTCATTTCTTCCATCTGACGGCTGCCTTTTTCTGCGTTTTGCATGATAGTTGAAGCAAGAGTTGCAGCGTTTTCAGCCATTTCAGTATTGTGCGTAGTTTTGTCTGCAATCTCGTGTATTGAAGCCGAAAGCTCCTCTATGGAAGCGGATTGCTCAGTAGAACCCTGTGCAAGCATCTGCGCACTTTGAGCAAGTTGATTTGCACCGTCGGACACTTGTGATGCAACAGCATTGATTTGTGAGAGCATATCGTTTGTTATGTCAATAACTCTACCTATTGCATTGTTGACAACGTCGTTTTCAGATCGTGCCGTAACATTTGCGGTGTAATCGTTTTCTGCGAGACGGTGTAACGTGTCAGCTTGAGCGTTGATAGAAGCAACCATATCAGAGAAGTCTTTTTCGAGCATACCAAGCTCGTCTTTGCGACCTGTTTCTTCAACTTTAGTAATGTCTCCGCGAGAAACACGACTAGCGAGTGTTTGCAAATATTTGACTGGTTTTAATATTGATTTTTGGAAAAGTATTATATAACATCCGGTTATTATGAAGATACCGATAAACCCTACAACGGCGATTAACAGCATGTTTGTTAAAGAATGGTTTTGTAAGGTTTCAAGCATTTCAGTTGTGCGGTCAGTGTTGACAGTGTAGAAGGTTTCATCAACCTCTAAACGCATTACATAAGCCGGTCCGCCAAAACGGTCAATGGATTTATAAAGAATGATAGTTCCATCGCCGGGTCTGATAAATAACGGGTCTGAACTATTAAATGCGACTTTAATATCGGGTACATTATATGTGTCACCTTTGGTAAACTTGGTTTTTGCAGACGATTTTTCAACAGATAAAAGAGTTAAACCACTTTCTTCAAACAAATGATAACTATTGACCATATCGTAGTTTATGATCATATTTCTCATGCTTCCCTCAATACCGCTGACCTCCAGAGCGGATTGTGCAACGCCTTTTATATTTCCGTTTTCATCATAACGTGGAATCGCTGTGAACTTAAATATTTCACCTGTTTCGACCATTACTTTAATTGCTGATGGGAGTTCGGTAGCTTCACCGGTTACAAGCATACGATAACCTTCCCAAATCTCAAACAGATTTATACCACCCACAGCACCCGGTACTGTTGCAACTGTGAATTCGCCCTCCATGTCTGTTAAATATAAAGCGTCAACACGTAGGGTTTTGAGCAGCTCCTCCATATCTTCAAGGGTTACATCAGTGAGTGTATCAAGAATTTGCAAAGCAATAGCCGCATGAAACAAAGAATCATCAAGGTTGTCCTCCACGTTTGTAAGGAAAACAGTTAAAGAGCTTGCTAATGCTCCAACGTCTTCTTCCTCTAAATAATTATCACGCTCGTGAAGCTCATCTATTAATTCCAGAGCAGTATTTTTTGTGTTTTCGTTAGCAAGTAACAGTACAGCCGCTTGCACAGGCAAGTACAATGCAAGCAATATCAATGATGTTAAAAGCAACTTCTTCTTAATACTCATTTTACATGTTCTCCTTTAAGGTCGCATTTCCTGATGTTGAGTATAACCCATAGTAAGAGAATTGACAATAGGAATGTTTGAGTAGGTGGAAAACTACACAATGCAAAGACAAAGTTAGCAGCCCTAAGGAGAAAGCACTTTGGGTGATTAAAACCATACAATTTCGCAATCAAACTCACAATCAATAATTGTTACAATACCAAAAGATGCTCTTAATCTCTCGCTGTGAGCCTGCATTTGACCCGGATTCATAAGAGTTATCCCATTATTTACAACTATATTTGCAATGTGAGTATGTCCGTATAAAACTAAATCTGCACATAACTCACTTGCTCGCCAGGTGATTGACGAAAGCTCATCTTTTACTCGGTATATATGACCGTGTGTTATGAATATTTTTATGTCTCCAATAGAAACGAGTTTTTCAATATCATAGTTTGTGTGAATATCACAGTTACCTTTTGCAATTATAAAAGGTAGTTGTGGCATAGTATTTTGAAGTCGCATTGCATCGTCTGCATTATCACCTAAATGTATAACAGTACTCGGATTGTGTTGCAAAATAGCAGCTTCCATGCGTTCTGTATCACGGTGAGTGTCAGAAAAAACAAGAATCTTTTTTGATGTTTTGTTGTTCATGGGGTTACCTTCTTAAATCAATGTGAAAAATAAACCAACTTGTGTTTTATATTATATCTGTGTAGGCATATTTCTGCAATTAATTTCAATATTTTTGTTTACGTGTGCGTGAAAAGATGTTGCATAATGTACGTAATTATGCTAATATGTTGTACAAATATAAAAAGAGGTGAGTGATTTGCCACAAATTAGACCAATAACTGATTTAAGAAACACAACTGCAATTTCTGATATTTGCAATGCAAAACTAGAACCTATATTCATAACAAAAAATGGATATGGAGATTTAGTTGTTATGAGCATAGCCACATACGAGCATTTATTTGAAAGTGCAGATGTTGATAACGCTATAACTGAAACAGAAACAGAGCTTGCTTCAGGGGGCAAACTACATGATGCGAAATCGGCTTTAGCAACCCTAAGGAGAAAACACTTTGGATGATTCTAATGATGCAATAGATGTATATTCAATAAAACTATCTAACCTAGCATATAAAGATTTAGATGAAATATATGCTCATATTGCAAACACTTTAATAGAACCATCAATTGCAAGCAATATTGTTGAGAGAGCTGCTGTCAAGTGGCAATATGACAATTCAGCAATATAAGCATCTTCTTTATAGAACAAACGTAAAGGTAGTTCAGTTTTCGTTTGTAACTCAATTTTCCTTATCTCATACAGTAAATTTTTTTCATTGTATGGCTTAGTATAAATATTGACGTTCCTACATGTATAACTGCACCTAACAATGAAAATAAACCATTTATTACTACATCGGGTAGCATACACAAGTCCCTTATTCAAGAGTTTATTGTATTACCAGTAAACTGTTACAAGCGCATTTATCGTGAGAAGTACGAGCAAGATAAATAGCACAATATTTAATCCAAGAAGATACCAAAAGAAAGCATCTCTCTTTAGTTTCTTATTTTCAGATAAAAATGGTGTGTGCCAATATCCTTTCTCAATCATGCGTTTTTCATAGTTATAATCATCATACGATTTGCTTGGTATGCGTTGAGACACGCTAACGCTGAGATAATTTCCATACTCTTTATAAAGGCGTGTTGTTATACGCTCATTGGCTAAGTCACGGATTAGTTTTGTTACATCATATACATCTTTGAGCCCGCTAATAAATTGCACAGTGCTAAAAATCGCTGAGAACACAATAATTAAGCTGCCGTCATAATCTCCGTTTACCTTTATTGTAACAGGTGTACCTACATGAAGTTCAGCTACTTTCGCAACATCTGATACCAAAACATTTACAACAAAGTCTTTAACTGCTTCATATGTAACCCTGTTTTCACTAGAAAAGTAGTATACACCGCCCGAACAAAAGTGTTCCTTTGAATTATAGTCCTCCGAGTATACGACGTTTTTCTTCATTCGTTCACGGTAGTTATGGCTCAAGTCAATGGTTACGGAGTAAACTGCTCTTGCCTCGGTTTCAGTTTGATTATTTCGGTTTTTCAGTTTCATATATTCACCTCATTTTTCGTATTTTGTCATGTAGTATTTTTCTTAGGAAAGGCTTAATAGAACTTAGAATTATAGCAGTTGTTTTATTTTCCTGTCTTTCTGTCATACGATTTCGCTTGTTAAACATATCTAACATAAACTGGTAATCGTTTTCGGGGTTGTACCGATTGTAGGTAGTTGGGGTAAATGCACCTATCTCATAAAGGTACAAAAGCAATTTGCGTGTAAATAAATTTGATGACAATGATAGAAATTCATTATTCTCAATAGCATGTAGCAGCTTAAATAGTTGCTCTTTTGCTGCTACTTCCTCATTTAAATCAGAGCGTTCAAATTTTTTGATGCACGAACTCCCGATAGGAAATAGGGTGTTACCATTATACTCATTGCGAATTGTAAACAAATAACGTAAATTTTCTTTCCCACATATACATGATTCCTCAAGAAACTCATCTTCTTCAACATCGTACAAGTACCATTCTTCTACTGCGGAATACCAGTCACCTGCTACTGACAAACCTATAACCGTCTGAATCAAATTAATAAAATAGCTATTCCTTAGTTCCAAAATTTCACCCCCTTGTGGCAACCTCATATTATTGTTTCTTTGCACCTATAGAGCTGGTTGCAATAGGTGTGGGAGAATCAATCCCTATAACTTCAAACCAGTTCAACTGATTATTCCATTTTAAATCAAAATTCTGAACATATGAACCTCGGTTAATATCTTTGTATTCTGCTACCAAAACTTGCTCCAAGTGAATGCTGTCTAAGCTAATAGTTATTTCACATTTTTTACCTTTAACTGCTGTATAGTTTCGTAAAGGTATTTTCTGCTTTGTCTTTTCATATTCCTTATATAGATATGGCTTTGCCGCATTAGTCCACGAAAACCAATTAATATTGAATGCTGGATGCTCGCTAACACATTCAATAGTAAATGTTTGGCGTATTGTTGAGTTCTTGCTAATTCTGTTTGTTAAAATAATGTTACTAGAGGTCATCAATGTTGAAACGTAGAGGCAAGGTATAAACCTTAATTGAGCAAGAGCAGCTTGTTCACGAAATGTATTCCTCGATTGTATGACACTGTAAACTATAGCTAAGATAACTACAGCGCTACTCATTATAACGCTCCATGCAATCAAAGATATTTCGTCCTCAAATTCCCACCAAATCCAAATCGTTGTCATTCCTATCGTCAATAAGGCCGTATAGAGCGACAAAAACGGATTAGATAGTATCTTATGTTGAACAAACCTTCCATATATTGTGTTCTTAAAAATTGCCCTTGTAATAAACAACAGCAATATAATTACAATTAAAACAACCAGCACTATAATAATTGGATGATTAATGATAGCCTCAATTATTTCTCTTAGCAAGCCATGCCAATTATCTGATGTATCTTCCATTTTCCACCTACAACTTAATATCAACAACCTATAAATTGGTTGTAAAAAATAATCTATCGCCACTTAACCCAACTGTATCTTCTATAATCACATTAAGTCTATATTTACCTTATCATTTGCAGTTTAAAACAAACCATTCTTTGCCAAATGGAGTAAGTAACAAACACAAGCGTGGAGATTTGTGATTCAAGCAACAATTATATTAGTGATGATGACACATATGTTTAATATATTAAAACATGATTAAATTAATTATTTTATTACCATTCCTTTGTCTGTAATTTTTCTGCAATAGTCTCTGTATCAGGTAATTCATCTAGCTCGAGTACGTCACACAAATTAAAATTTTTACTTCCTTGAAGCCCTCTAGCAGATTTTTTTTTAAAATCAGTTACAAAAAATCGTTTTACAAAATAAAACCTTAACTTTGTTTTATTAAAAACATTAAGAGCTTCACGGGCACTTTTTTTCATTTCGTCCGTCGTTTCCCCATACTCGTTTTCAATAATTAAACTGTCACCGTCTCGATGTATTATTGCAATTGTCTCTATTTTACCAATGGCTCTAACCGCTTTTTCTTTATATAGTCCCAGATATGTTTGAATGTGATAATTCTTGCTAAAGTCATCGGTATAAAGATTTAACTCTATATTGTTATCCAATGTATCATTTACAGTGCGAATTATCATATGGTTAACTTCACTTCGAATGAGGTTGCTGTAATGACAATACTCTTGATAATCATCTAAAATTTCTATAAATTCGTAATCACGAATATCATCAATGATTTCATTGAGAATATTAATGATTTCATCAAATGTAATGTGTGTATGTATAATATTTAACCCCTCTTTTTGATTGTACTTCTTTAAATTTTCATTAAGTTTTTCTTTTTTACTTTGCTCCATTGGTTTCGGATCAATTGTAAGTAATATTTTGTAATCTTCGTTTTTAAAAACAGATATATGTCTTTTTAATTGCAAACCTGTGAAATTGCCAGCAAGTTTTGTTTCAATTGCTATTTTAAAGCTTGGTTGCATTATTATGGCATCAAGTATTGAACCCTCCGGAGTTGTTTCCTGTATTGCGAATTCAAGTGTTGTGTTAGCATTATCAGGTAATATATTTCTGAGAAAATAAAAAAATTTATTTGGTGAGTAATGATAAAGACGCGATAATAAAAGTATCGTATTTGATGTGTGTACATCTTCAGCTTTTTGATAGCGCTGGAAATAATGAACTTTCATTTTTTACTCCTATTTGTTAAATTACATTCAATGAAATAATTATTTCAGATTTTATCATATAATAACCATACATGTAAAGTGAGAACCTGACTTACAATATTTGTAATCGTATTTATTCAAACTCATTAGATATAATTCTTGTAATTCTTTGTAAAATAAGGCATACTTGCATACGAGGTTGTATATATGAAAAATAGAGAAACTATTAAAGCAGAAATAATTGAATTATGCAAAACAGGTGATGATCTTGTTGAGTCATTAAAGAAATATAACAAAAGAGAAACTAAAGAAATTTTACTCTTTGTTAGCGCGTATGAGCAGTGGTATTCAAAGGCACTTGTTGTAGTTAAGCAACTTATACCTGACAGATACAATGATTTTGCATTGTTATATAGAAACGACAAGCGGAAAAATATTGATTTGTCTAACTATACTATCTGTGATGCCTTACAATCACTCTCAAATGCCGATGCATACTATATAGATTTTGATGGAGCTTCCAAAACATATACACCTATCAATGCTGTGCCAAAGTTAACCCAGCAAGTAAACATGATCGATGCTTGCTGTAAAAGACTGGATAGCAAATTATATGACATGAATATCTTATTACAATCAGAGATTTTTGATAGTGAGATTGAAACTACTCGGCATTTGTTAAAAAACAATCACCTAAGAGCTGCAGGAGCCATCTGTGGTGTTATTTTAGAAGCCCATTTAAGCAGTGTCGTAAAAAACCATAACCTTAAAATCAATAAAAAAGCACCGTCAATTTCTGATTATAACGATATATTAAAAGATAAAGTATATGATACAATTCAATGGCGTTTTATACAAAAACTTGGAGATATAAGAAATTTATGCGTGCATAAAAAAGAGCGAGAACCAACAAAAGATGATATTGATGAGTTGATAAACGGAACAGATAAAATAGTAAAGACTGTTTTTTAGTAATATAAACAACATTTCTGGAGGGTAGGATTATGGTAGATAAAACTTTCAAAGGAAAAATATCAGCGAAAGGTGCGGAAATTACCGTACTCTCTAAAGGAAAGGACGATGATTTCATAAGTCTTACCGATATTGCGAAATATAAAAACCCTGACTTTCCAGCAGATGTTATTAAGAATTGGTTACGGACACGATTTACGATTGATTATCTCGGTGCGTGGGAGCAGCTTTATAACCCGAATTTTAAACTGGTCGAATTCGACCAGTTTAAGAGTGAAGCGGGTACTAACGCTTTTGTACTTTCGCCACAGAAATGGATTGAATCAACAAATGCCATAGGCTTGATTTCAAAATCAGGGCGTGGTGGCGGTACATATGCACACAAAGATATAGCGTTTGAATTTGCTTCATGGATTTCAGTTGAGTTTAAGCTATATATTATAAAAGATTATCAACGGTTAAAGGCAGATGAAAACAGTCGTATTTCTCTTGATTGGAATGTCAAACGGCTTCTCGCAAAAGTCAATTACCGTATGCACACAGATGCAATACGAGATAATCTTATCCCACCGGAGTTGACGCCACACCAGTGTTCGTTTGTTTATGCTAATGAGGCTGATTTGTTGAATACAGCATTGTTCGGAATGACTGCTGCAGAATGGAGAAAATCTAATCCTGACAAAGATGGTAATATGCGTGACCATGCCACGATTGAGCAGCTTCTCGTGCTTGCGAATATTGAAAATATCAACGCTTTGTACATCAATAACGGTATACCGCAGAGTGACCGAATCGAGGAATTAAACAAACTTGCAAGGTCGCAGATGGCATCACTGTTGTTAAATAGTAATGTCAAAAAATTAAAAGTATTGGAATCAGACATGAAAAAGAAGTAAAATAATAGGAGATATAGCATGACTGATGCACAACAAAAATCAGCTGCGAAGAAATTCGCTAAGGATTGGAAAGATAAAGGTTATGAAAGAGGGCAAAGCCAACCTTTTTGGTTGTCTTTACTTCGTGATGTCTATGGAGTTGAAAACCCAGAACAATACATACTCTTTGAAGAAAGAGTTGTATTAGACAACACAAGTTTTATAGATGCAACCATTCCTGCCACCAAAGTTCTAATAGAACAAAAAGGATTAGGTAAAGATTTAAAAAAGACTATTAGACAATCAGACGGGACATTATTGACTCCGTTTCAACAAGCAAAAAGATATATTTCAGAGTTACCTTTATCACAGCACCCACGTTGGGTTATAACGTGCAACTTTAGCACATTCCATGTTTACGATATGGAACGTCCAGGCGGTGAACCTGAGATAATTCAGCTAGAAAACTTACCCTCTGAATATTACCGTTTGTCGTTTCTGACAGATAAAGGTAATGAAAAAATCAAAAGAGAAATGGAAGTCTCTTTTGCTGCAGGTAAAATCGTTGGGTTAATTTATGATTCTTTTTCTAAACAATATGTCAATCCCGAAAGTGAACGAGCACTTCATAGTTTAAATGTATTATGTGTTCGTTTAGTTTTTTGCCTGTATGCAGAAGATGCAGGAATATTTGGACATAAATCGATGTTTCATAATTATCTTGGTAACTTTGAAACAAAGCATTTAAGGAAAGCATTAATTGAGTTTTTTCAAGTGTTAGATACTAAACCTGAAAATCGTGACCCATATCTTGACCCAACACTCGCTGCATTTCCTTATGTAAATGGAGATTTATTTGCTGATGAAAATATTGAGATACCACAGTTTACAGATGAAATAAAAGATTTATTACTTAACAAAGCCAGTTCAAACTTTAATTGGTCAGAGATAAGCCCAACTATATTTGGAGCTGTTTTTGAAAGCACATTAAATCCTGAAACTCGTCGTTCCGGAGGTATGCACTATACATCGCTTGAAAATATCCACAAGGTCATAGACCCTCTGTTTTACGATGATTTAAAAAGTGAATTTGAAGATATTCGTTTGATTGCAATAGAAAAGACAAAAAATGCAAAACTTCTTGAGTTTCAAAAGAAGCTTGCTTCACTTGCGTTTTTAGACCCTGCATGTGGAAGTGGTAACTTTTTAACAGAAACATATATTTGTTTACGT
Source organism: Oscillospiraceae bacterium (assembly GCA_031281195.1). Lineage (GTDB taxonomy): Bacteria > Bacillota > Clostridia > Oscillospirales > Oscillospiraceae > WRMH01. Next base: position 6,394 of record JAITFS010000111.1, on the reverse strand, counting down.
CAACTTGAAAATGAATTGTTAAGCGAATTGCAACGAGGTCAGATTACTATTGGCGAGGAGTTTCATAACCCTATAAAAGTTTCTATCAAACAGTTTTATGGAATTGAAATAAATGATTTTGCTGTTACCGTTGCAAAGACAGCACTTTGGATAGCAGAAAGCCAGATGATGAAAGAAACAGAAATGATTTTGCACATGCAACTGAATTTTCTGCCGTTAAAATCTTATGCTAACATTGTTGAAGGTAATGCATTGCAGATAGATTGGGAAGATGTTGTACCCAAGAATGAATTAGACCATATAATGGGCAATCCGCCATTTTTAGGGTATGCAATGCAAAATGCGAAGCAAAAAGCGGATGCTGTGGCGATATTTGGAAAAATAAAGCTCTCGAACAGTATTGATTACGTTGGCGCATGGTATCATAAGGCAGCGCAGTACATCAGTGATACAAAAATCCGTGTCGCGTTTGTTTCCACAAACTCTATAACGCAAGGGGAACAAGTCGCGCCACTATGGGAGAAAATGTTAAATGAATACGGTGTACATATTGATTTTGCATACCGCACATTCAAATGGAGCAGTGAAGCAAACGAAAAAGCCGCTGTCCATTGTGTCATTGTAGGAATCAGCAAAGAATATGGTGGACAGCGGGTTATTTACGACGGTGAAACAAAAACTGTTGTGAGTAATATAAACCCCTATCTTGTTAATGCACCAAATGTGTTGATTTTAAGCAGAAGTAAGCCGATTTGCGATGCTCTCAAAATGGTATATGGTAATATGCCAAACGATAATGGGCAATTTATACTATCTGCTAAAGAAAAAGAAGAGTTAATTGCAAGTGAATCGGGTGCGGAACGATTTATAAAGCCTTTTATTAGTGCTTCGGACTTTATCAACGGAAAAAAGAGATACTGTCTTTGGCTTAAAGATGTTTCCTTTCCTATGATAAAAAGCTACCCTCTGATTCAAGAACGAATCAAAAAAGTCAGAGAATTTCGACTAAAGAGTACAGCAAAACCAACAGTTGACAAAGCCGAGACGCCACATATGTTTTTCTTTAGCTCGCACCCTGATACAGATTATATATTAATTCCTCGTCATTCATCTGAGAAGCGTAGATATATTCCTATAGGCTTTGTTTCGCCTGATATTGTATCAAGTGACGCAAACATGATTATCCCTAACGCAGCTCTGTATCATTTTGGAATTATAACTTCAAACGTTCATATGGCATGGGTGCGGACAGTTTGCGGACGGATAAAAAGCGACTATCGTTATTCTGGCGCAATAGTCTACAACAATTTCCCATGGCCTGATGCTACCGATGAGCAGAAAAATGAGATAGAAAAACTAGCACAAGCAGTGCTTGATGCGAGAGAAGAATACCCTGATAGCACCCTTGCCGATATGTACGGCGAGACATCTATGCTTTTTCACACATCATTACTTAACGCACACCGAGAGTTGGATAAAGCCGTCATGAAGCTTTATGGATTTCCTGTAAAAGATTTCTCCGAAGCTGATTGCGTTGCGGCGTTGATGGAGCGGTATCAAGAATTGGTGGGGGAGAAGAAATGAGTGATACTCTATTTGGTGCTATTATTGCTAGGAGTTTTACATTGTTTGGTGTCCTTTTGGCATCGTTATTGTCTTTTTTCAGAAAACTTGGGAAATTAAGTATTTATGTAACTTGGGAAGGTGTTCCAACAAGTAATAATCCAAATAATGCTATAATAAATTATGAACTTCTGGGTCATTGTCGAATAAGCACTTCTCAAAAAGACACAACTGAATACAAATATGCATTATTATTAGATATTTATAACAATAGTTCTTACGCAAAAATTATGCGAAGCATTGTAATTGAATTCATGGATAAGAATAATGTAGTATTTTCACAAATACCTAATGATTCCAAAAACACAAAGTCTTACAGTTCGGGTCAAATTCATGGTAAAGTATGTGCATTGAACATTCCACCAAAAACAATTTTACAATATAAATATTTTGAAAGAATCAATGATAATGACCTCAGTATTATTTGGCAGTGTACTAATGTTAAATTGTCATACATCAATGAAAAAGGAAAAATAAAAAGCGTTGATATTGCAGAACTTGATCACGATTCATATTTCCGGAAACAACCAAAGAATTAAAGCTACTTTCAGATTCAAAGGCTCAAAAACAAATCGAACCAGTTCAACACATCACTTGATAATAAGTTTTTGTACTTGCGTGCATATAAATTGATAAAAACAAAATTACGATGTAATATACATTAACTAAGCACGAAGCAACGAAGAGAGGACTTTAACGTGAATGAAAATTCTACAGAGTTATACCCTTTAAAAAAGACAAAGAAAATTCGTGATGCTGCAAGTGGCGAGGTTTATATTGTTTCTAGTTGTATCACGTTTGTATAAGATAGGAGTGAGTGATATGGCAACAACAACATTTGATAAGAATATAGAAATAGATCAACCTGCAGCTGAGCATCTTGTCAGTATTTTAACGAGACCGGCACCACCTCGCCCCAAGCTTAATGATATGTTTTGGGAAGAGAACGAAAGGAAAGTTAAAGAATGGTTGTCACCCTCAGAGAATCAATAGGTACAGGATTTAATTGGTGGTAGATTTGTTATGTTGGAGTGTCATGAAATAGATAAAGTGGTTAAGTTTTATAAACGGCAAGGTTTTGAATCATTACAATATGATGAGTCAGATAAATATCTTCAAATGATTAGACGTTTATAATGACTTTTATCATTTTTTTAGAACTTTTTTTGTACTGGTTTATCACAATTTTCATGTGTATTATTTACCAGTTTTGTAGTGATATATTTTATTAAAGCATTAAACCATCAAGAGTTAAGGCAAGTTGTGACACTGCGTAACTCTTTTTGCAATCATTTTAACCACACAACAAACCCGAACTCATTTTATACATGAAAATGTGGTTCGGATAATAGTTGTTTGGTGGAGACTAGCGGAGTTGAATCGCAGACATCTCGCGTGTGAGGCAAGCACTCTAACCAACTGAGCTAAACCTCCATGTAAGTGAGTAGTATACCTCTCTTGACCAAAAATGCCGTAATCACGGCATTTTTGTGAAGTTTTGTTAAATATAATAGTCCCTCTTTAATTACATCTTTTCTACCCAATCTTAGTATAAGAGACCGTCTATTTTGTTGAAATCGATTACATTACAATATGCTAGTATCAAATGCATAATCCATACTATTATACCTCTTCAATACTAATTAGACCACGACCAATATCACAACGAAGAAAATCCTCGAGACAAGGTAACTCATCCATTTGTGATACAACTACATCAAGTTTATCCCACGTGTTTGTTTTCTTTTGTTTTGCTGAGTCAACACGACTCCCTGTTACTCCTAATGAGAAGAATAAGTATGAAATGAAGTCAGTTACTTTATCAATAGCACTGTCTGGCAAAGCATCAATTTGTGTTTTTGCAAAATCTCTATTACTCATAATTTATATTCTCCTTTTAGGTCGCGTTTCCTGATGTTGAGTATAGCCCATAGTAAGAGAGTTGACAATAGGAATGTTTGTGTAGGTGGCAAATTACATGATGCGAAATCAACTTTAGCAACCCTAAGGAGAAAGCACTTTGGATGAGTAATTACATAATCTCATCAATATTTTCAATCAATTCCGGTAAAAAGTCTGTCAAAACATCCCATACTATGTTAAATTGTATTCCATCATAATCATGTACAATCCTATTTCTCATACCTTTCATTTTTCGCCAAGGAATTTGATTATATGTATTTATAAACTCATCATCTAAGCGTGTGGTTAGTTCACCTATTTGGCTTAGATTCATAACACAAGCAGCAATAGTTTTAGCATCATTTGAAAATGAAATAAAATCCATGTTTTCTATAAAGAATATTGCTTGTTCAGAATAATCCCTTATCTTTTTAAGAACTGTTTTTTCATACTCTTTCATAAATAATCACTCCTGTTCTATCAATTTCATGCTGTACTCTGCTTCCTTTAATAATCTGTGAAGCTTCAACAAGATCAATGGGTACATTTAATGTTTCTGAGATATCTTCAAGAATTCCAAAAAAATCAATGCCCCTAATAGTACCATTGCTGTCAATAAGTAAATCTACATCACTTTTTTTTGTGGGCACTCCTGTTGCATAAGAACCGAATAGAACTGCTTTAACAATAGGAGATTGAGTAAAAATAGGGTTCAGTTTCTCTTTAATTCTTTCAATTGTAAACATTGGATCCATAATGTATAACCTCATAATATTCTATCACTACAAATTGTACTTACTAACAATACAACATTAAACCTAATTATTGCAAGCGATTATTTTTCTTTGTTAGAAATTTGCCAGTATGTATGCACTCGCATTTCTCCTTTGACCAAAAATGCCGTAACCACGGCATTTTTAACTGTTCTCACTTTGGTGACCCGTACGGGACTCGAACCCGTGTTGCCGGCGTGAAAGGCCGGAGTCTTAACCGCTTGACCAACGGGCCACATTTATTGTTTTTGCTAATCTTGCTGAAACGGAGTGTGCGGACTTTGCTCTGACGTGGTAGCGGCAACTGGATTTGAACCAGTGACCCTCCGGGTATGAACCGAATGCTCTAGCCAACTGAGCTATGCCGCCATATCACTGTGCTAGACAATCACAGCAACCTATTATATTTTAACTTATCATACTTGTCAACACAATTTTCTTAGTGTAAAATAATGCATCGCAAGACTGTTAACAAGAAACATCAGATCAAATAATAATGAAGAATATTTTTTGTAAAAAAACTAAGAAAACTAAGAAAACTGAGAAAACATGAAAGCATTAACACCGATAAAGATAGCAGAAATTACAGGCGGCACTTACGTTGGCAGCGATAGCGAGCGTGACGTAATCGTACAGGGTGCGGTGCGTGATAACCGTGATGTAAAACAAGGCAACCTCTTTGTGTGTATTCAAGGAGAACGCACTGATGGACATTTGTACGCAAACAAAGCGTTTGAAGCCGGTGCAACTTGCTGTTTGGCGGAAAAAGAGATTAACAATGCAAAAGGCCCTTATATTATTGTCGAATCAACACTTGAATCAATTAAGGTTCTTGGTGAATACTATAGAAGCTTATTTAAAATACCTATCATTGGAATTACCGGAAGTGTCGGAAAAACAACGACAAAGGAGCTTATTACGGCGGTTCTCAGTGCAAAATACAATGTCTTAAAAACTGATAAAAACCTAAACAATGAGCTTGGTGTTCCGCTCACATTACTATCTCTAACTGAGCAACATGATGCGGCAGTTATCGAGATGGGCATTAGCGATTTTGGCGAAATGGGCAGGCTTGCGAAGATGGTACACCCTGATATTTTTGTAATGACAATAATTGGCTACTCGCATATCAAAGAATTAGGCGACTTAAACGGTGTGTTAAAAGCAAAAACAGAAGCGTTTGCATACATGCCGCCAAACAGTGTAGCTGTTATGAACGGTGACGATGAGTTATTAGCGAATTTTAACACAGGTAGAAAAACGATAACCTTTGGGCTTGGCAGATACAATGATGTGTACGCAAAAAACATAAACACACAAGGAACAAAATCTGTCACAATGGACGTAATACTAAAAAATGATGAGTTTTCTGCTGAAATACCTGCGTATGGCAGTCATATACCAAGCCTTGCACTTGCCGCTGTTGCAGTTGGCAAGGAACTAGGATTAGACGATAATGAGATAAAACGAGGATTGTTATCATATTCACCTGTTGGGAGCAGGTCAAATGTTTTAACTATAAACAATATAACAATAATCGACGACTGTTATAATGCAAACCCAAACTCTGTAACGGCAGCACTTTGCTCACTCTCGGAGCTAAAGGGAAGACGGGTTGCTATTCTTGGAGATATGTTAAATCTAGGCAAAAACGCAGAAATGCAACACTATGAGATTGGCGAATATGCTGCAAAGTGCGGTATTGATGTATTGTTGTGTCAAGGTGAATTGGCAAAGTTCATTTACAAAGGGTTCATATCAAAAAGCAAAAAAACAGCAAAACACTATGCTGAAATAACGGAGCTTATCAACGATATTCCAATAATAATTAAAAAAGGCGATACTGTTTTGGTAAAAGCATCGCGTGGAATGTATTTTGAAAGATTGTTACCTGCTTTAGAAAAAAGTAAGCTTACAGATTAAGAAGACTTAACTATTATATAAATGAATAGCAAAATCATGTAATGGTAGAAGTAGTATAAAACGATAATGCAAAGGTTAAATAAAAAGTTTGTATAAAAGCGTTATTTCACATCAGTTGCAACATAAAACGATAAGTTAATCTCAAATAAACGGTTGTCGGTGTTTGTCAGAAA
>JAITFS010000108.1 GCA_031281195.1 Oscillospiraceae bacterium | reverse complement strand
CATTGTAAAGTATACGTAATTTCTCTGGGTCATTAAATAGGCTTGAGAATAGTGATGCTTTGTGTTCGCGGTTTGCATTCATTTTTATTTCCTCCATTATATGGTTATTTTGTTGATTTTTCAAGCATAGTTTTAGCTGCTTGCAGCTGTACCCTACCACAAACCTTTTCTACAAATCAATACACGTTTGAGAGGGTCAAAATGTAGATAAAAAAGGTAACCCCTATTGGGGCAGAAAGGGTTCAAGATTTGTAATATTTATAAAAATTACAAAATGTAGAAAACCCACACTGTTTTTACACGTTTTCTACATTTTTTTCTACAGAATTTTTTTTGGTTGATTTTGAAAGACAGGGGGATAATATAGGTTTCATTCGCTTTGCGACAATATAAGTTTTTTCTAGGAAAAATTGTAACTATGTGCTGTCAATTGTCACACCTTCGCTTTTAAGTTTTTTTATCCATGTAATGTAGCCTGCATCACTATCTGCAATGCTGGTAATTCTCTTATTATCAACATAAATATGCATGACTTTAAATCCGCCGTCACCAGTGCTGATTTTTACTTTTGATATTTCTGTAAATGAGTAATTTTTTTCGCTAAATGCGTGACGGATTAGGATGTTTTTACCTATGACCTTTCTTCTGTACCTTATTAATAATATGCTCAAATATAAAAGTGCAAAAGCGAAAATTGCAAGTAACACAACAGGTATTGACACCGTTCTTTCTTCAATTGCAAGTCCTATTGAAAGTAAAGTGAAACCTATTGTCATTGTTATCAACCATATAAATGCCGGTATACTGGGTTTATTTGAAAAGTTGTTAATATCCTGATAACCATCCATTTTTCCCAGTTCGCGCAGTTGTTTATACATGCGAAAATACCCAATTGCTAGATGATCCATAGAAAACACTCTTTTTTTGTCCGTATAAACGACTAGATAAAGTCCGTGTTTAACTCTTGATATGTCTTGAAATGTAAAGCTGTATGGCTTTTTTAATGGATAATATGTTGTGATATGGTCACCCTTGACTTCTATCTTCCACTTTATCGCTATAGCTGCCATCCATACACAAAAAATTGTAAATGGTGACACGTATAAAAACGAAATAATACCATATCCCACCGATTGTATAAAATATGCTAAACCGAGAAAACCGTAGGCGCAAACAACAAAAACGCCTGCAATAAATTTTGTGTGGTACAAAGTATAATTGCCATTGTCTGTATTAAGTTCATTTTTTTCACAACTGTTTATATGCTTCATAACTATCAGTCTCGTTTCACATTTAAAATTCCGAAACTATATCCATTTATTATTCAATATAATTATACAAGTTACTCCTGATATAATCAATTATACTTAATGTAAATTTAATATACTATGATAAACAGGGGGACGGTTTATCTGTCTTCTTTCTGTCTTCTCCCCTAGTCTATTATCCATTCATCTTTTATCTTCCTAATTGGGAAAAATAGACATTAGTTCTAGGTGCATTTTTTATCTTTATCAATATCCATCCATTCAACTAATTATCTAGTAAATTTATTTAGTAAAATACGTGAAATTATAGCTAAGAAAAAGCAGACAATAAAAACTAAATAAAACACATAAAAGTTAAACAGTATATTAAATCTTTCGAAAGCACGGCTACCAATGATTTCATAAATGAAAGCAACTACTCCTAAAATTGCTACACTTAGAGCAGATGACACAAAGATAATTCGTAAAAGTATTTCAATTATTTTATTCATATTCTCTTTCATACCTATTAATTATCAACAAACCAATGTTTTTCTATTTCTTCGTGTATTTGCACCAATGTTATTTCAGAAAGATTGTATAACCCCATAACTTCCGATGTAGAAAATTTTTCGTCTTTGAACCTCCTAATGTTTATATGTGATGGTAAATAGTCACCCTTTCGCAAAATATTTATTAAATCATATATTTTTTCGGCTTCTCTGTTTTTATCTTCTTCTTGAAAAAAATATGGTATACGTATGTGAAGTCTATAATTCTTGTTTAAATCATCATAGGCAATATCTTCAATTGTTGAAAACTCATTTAAAGAATCACGTATTTCACGTAGAAATATATTACCTATACTTATGCCTACATAGGCATCATTCCATATTTCCTCAACTATCGGGCGATACTTTTTCTCTAACTCAGCTTCTAATACCGTTTCAAAATAATCATCTCTCATCACTTGGAACTCAGAAGTTTCTGGGTCTATGTATAAATCAATTTTTAATATAAAATCCGGGTCATCCTTTTTACTATACAAAACGTACCGTCCGCCTTTAAAGGGTGTGTGGTATCCTTCAAAAACAAACTCTTGTTCAAAATTATCGGTTATATACCTTTCTGACGCCACGATTGCGTTTCTTTCGTCTTCCATTCTCAGTGCTTGATTATTTGTATTAATGCGATGAAACCATAACAAACATATCACAATCGGTATTGTTATGCATAACATAATAATCAACACTTTTAATGCTCTTTTTCTCATTGATATACCCTTAGTTTTGCTCCTGCAATAGAGTTATTACTCTACCTGTATGGTCACTCACTTTTGAGATGTGCACTTTCTTACTATACTTATTTATTATCTAGTGCAATTTCTTTTAATATCTTTGTGTCATTAACTAATCTTTACTATTCTATTCATCAAGACTACCTCCCATTTTATTTACGCTCCTTTTGTACATATAAAGTCATCTAATTGGAAAAATAGACATTAGTTCTGGGTGCATGATAATCTAAATCAATATCCATTCTATTTATCTTATAAACAAACACCTTGTTAACCAAGCCTTCATCAAGAGTTACAATGCCTATTAATTGCTTGGGAAACATTAGAAATCGTCTATTCTTAAACTGTGAATAACTGTATTCAAGCCTCATCAGTTCGTGTCCTATAGTGAAAATGTAGGTATAATTGTCAAAGTCAAATTCTATATCGCTGACATCAACTCCATAGTTTCTTAGATATTCAACAGAATAAAAACCGTGATAATTGCTGTGACGCAATGAAAACCACAATAATGATTCATCTTGTGTAAGAACGATGTTTGTTTCATAAAAAGCAACTTCCTCAAATTGTATATCCCACCTTTTTTTGTAAAGAAATATCGACATCAAAACAAGAATAAATAAAACAACAATCAAAATGTACCTGAGAATCTTTTTTCGCTTTTTCTTAACCTGATTTTCCATCACAACTGCTTTCTTAACTGATAATTTTAAACTCAACAAGCATTTTAAATACTGAAACACTCTCCCTATATTCGACATAATAATTTCTATTTCCTGCAACTCTTATTAAAAATCCAATGATAAATAAGGGAGCGGCAAAGGCAATAGCGAGCATGGTAACATACGATAAATGAAGCTGAGTACATATTTTGATACCCCTTATATTATTTTTAAATCTCAAACCCTAACTCATTCATAGAAGTAAGAAACTCTTTATATCCGTTGCTGTTTTTATCAATGTAATTTATATAACCTTCACTATCTTTAGCTATGTATGACGCTACATCCACCTTAATGTTGGAGTTGCTCTGCATTTTTTGTCTAAATAAATAATTAACAAAGTTCATTTCTTCATCTGTGAAGTCACTATTATCCTGCCAATATACTTGCAATTCTTGAATTGTCATCAAAATGCGCATACTAATATCTCCACCATTTAAAAAGAAATTATCGTAATCATCACAGGAATATATTTCATCACCTTCGCTCCAAAGCACTGTGGTGATGACAGGAACTGTCACACTAGGTTTTGGTCTCTGCCAAAACTTGACCTTTTCATCAAAGCCTAAAAGCAAGTATTGAAATGCTTCGTTTTGTGCTAAGAGTTTGATAGAGTCCGGAGCAGCAGTCAGCAATTCAATGGCATTATAATTCGGATACCACATAATTCTCTCGCTAGTATCTTCTCTTATTGCACCTACTAGTGTTTTATTTGGTAAATCAAACGTTATTGTACCTACATTGGAAACATAATTAGAACTATAGTTCACTCTTTCCCATGAGTGTTCAGCTGAAAAAAAAGGAAATCTCAAATTTGATACCGCATTAGCTGTTGCCGAATAAATACATGCTTGATAAATGTCATCGAAAGAACGATTTAACTTATATTTCATCTTAAACCTCCTACTAATCTTTCACTAATACTACCTCTAAATATCTCCGTCGTTCTTACGGAAACACAGTGTGTAGATTTCTTATTTTTTCTTTATCAACATACTTTAACACTTCTTCCAACAGCCTTTTACTATAGGTTATAGAAAACATATTTTCACTTTGTCCTAAACCATAACTATCTTTATAGGCGGGCATTCTGTTAAAGAAATTACGTTTTTCATTTGGATACCAGTATTCATCTAAAGGTACTTTGCAAAAATACATATACTCGCTGTAAACACCGTGACCTTTCCCGATTGGTTTAATCGCTATGTCATTCATTTCGTCCCATGCAATAAAAATATCCTCGTTCTTCAATAGAAAGATCTTATTTGTTATACCTCTTTCATCTACGACAAAATATGAAAACAACTGTCTTCTGATTTTGATTATTAAATATGGTGCATATAAGCCGTAAAGAGCAGATAATCCAAGTAGTATTGTTGCAAATAAAGAATCTGTCATAAAAGCTAGCGACCCAAATATATATGTAATACACGGTGACATTAAAAGTGCAAAACCAAATAAAAACGTAATTTTTAAGTTTGAAAATTTCACGCTAAAACACTCTCCTTATATTTGACATAAGATATTTCATTATTTCACCGCATTGTGTTTTTATCCGTTATAATGTAGTATTCAATATAGAACTAACTGTAATATACCATGATATTTTATTCAAATCTAGCAATAATTTGTAAACAAATAATGAGATTAGTGTAAAAGTCCTCCTAATAAGGGACTTTTACGAAAATATTTACTCATAACTATTGACAAAGATACAATTCTTTTGTTACAATGATTACAGCCTAAAGGCGAACGTGTAGAATCCATGTGATTGAGAAAGCTCCGAGGGTGCGACCTCGGAGCTTTCTTTTGGCTAGTCACCACTGAGTATTCCATCTAACCATTTGCAAATATAATATGCGATTACACCTGCCACGATGGATACCAAGAACGTGTAGATCATTTCCATGTGATTCCCCCTTTCGTTCCCGAACAGGGAGCAGTGACATTAATAATTATATCATAAGCACTAATAAGTTGCTAACAAAAAAGGTCAATCAAACAGTTAAGAACAATCTCGAAAAGTTCTCTGTTGGATATATCTTCGTATTAATTAAGAAAAAATTGAACTGGTCGAAAATATCGACCGGTTCAGCACATTAAAGCATTCAATTGTAATGTGTGTAAAGCGTGAAAAGCACAAATAGGTTAATAATGAAAACTATCATTACTGTAAAAAGTCGCTTCCCGCATGAAGACCAAGAATCTCTTCAGACCAATACTTCTTGATTTCATTAATTAGAGCTCTACGATAATGAACTCTTATAGTTGCTTCGCAAATCACTAATGGTCTGTACGCATTAAATCTCATGACACAACTCCTCCTATTATAGTTAGTCTTCTCTGCATATCTTCATTTGTATTATCATTTTCTGTATAGATGTGCTCTAGCTGAGCTATACCATTTTCATCAAAAAAGAACACGAGAACACTACCATCTGTATACGTAAAATCAAGAAAATCCCACGAGTTGTAATTACTGTCAGTGATAGTTATATTATCAGTAATTGTTGTAGGTTTACTAGTGCTAAATAATCTACCAAATACTGGAAAATCTATATCTGTTATTTCTCGTGCTTCTAAAGTTCTTGAAAGCTCATTTGATTCCCAATCCTTAAAATCTATACCTCTCAAACGGACAAATCGTACGATTCTCACATCTGTATCATTATATAATTGAATTTGAAACTTATACTGTGGAGGACTGGTTGCAGTCGCTATGAAAATATAGAAACATATTATAATTAATAACAAAAGTGTACTATATTTTTTCATCATCTTTAATTTCATACCTACTCCATTAAATAGATTCCCACCTTGTATTTATTGTTACGCTTTAAATTCATCACCATACTTAGAAAAGTAATAATTTAACATATTTTCGAGTTCATGCCAAAACACATAATTTTCAGATGGTGTTGTATTCTTTATAGAAATAGGTGCATTCCCGAGATAGAAAAGATTTTTTGCAGGATAGTAACTTTTCTTTACTAATCTCATAAATTTATTAAACTTTATCTCACCATTAGTTGTTTCGATATTTGGAAGTAATTGTATATCTTCAATATCTTTAAGCGTTGGTATACTGTTGAACAGTTTATTAAATACATAGATAATCATCATCATGGGTAGCTTTGCGAGTTCCTCTTCTGTCATCCAACAATAATGCTCTCTTTGTATGTCTTCACCTGTTTTTTGAATAAGAACATACTTCCCATATCTTCCAAACTTTTTTGACTCCTCTGTGTTAAATTGATAAGCATATACATCACCTATATTCCACAAATTTTGATTTAATTTTTCCATTTTCTTTTCAGAACGCATTGGTGACTCTAGTTTTTCTTTTAGTTTTGTTAATGTTTTTTTCCATGCTGCAATTCCAGCACTGCTATCTTCCCAGAGAATAATACCGCCGTCTTTTTCAATCCACTCAGTAGCCTTTTCCTTTACTTGCGGAGTTAATCTTCCAACCTTCCATTGTGTCTCTGCTAGTGCAAACCAAAATAAAGGCTCATCTTCTTCATCCCCAATTAGATCTTGGTAATCTTCTATGGTTTTGTCTAATGCTTCTTGGTTACTTAACTGTTCGTATAAGTACTCAGTGTAGGTATCTCGCACATCTTGTGTTGTGTCATTTCCGTATAAACTACTACTCCATGTTCCCATTTGTATTGTCCTCTTTCTTTTTATTATCCTAATAGACTACAAGTCATAAGGCTTTGAAATCGTTCAATAGTAAGTCATTTTGTGAGTGAACTATTTTATGAATAAAGTATAACAAATAAACCATAGTCCCAGTATCAATAAAGAAATATTTATAAATAAATGAGTAGCCAGACTATCGCTCATAGTGATTTTAGTATATTCTTTCGTAAATAAGCTCTTTGAACAGTAAATCAGAGTCATAGTATTTGCAAAGTGAAGAGTTTGGGAAGAGCACCCACTAATGTATTCTTTTCCATCAATAGTATATTGGACAGTTATATCAAAGCTTCCTCCTGTATCTGATGGAGCCATACTACTCTCGCAAGAAAGGACAAGAGCAAGTATTTCTTTAGTATTTTTGACCCTATACCGTTGCCATAAGCTGCTCAGTATAGAAATAACTATAATAATAATTCCAGGGTATAATGAACGTGTAAAAACCTCAAAAAATGACTCAAACATTACTCACACTCCACTACACACTATCTATTCCGCCTCATCCATTCTTTATAGTCATCAATATAGAAATACCATCTGTCTTCTGATAATGGTTCAAGATGTACAAGACATTCCAACATTGATTCATCCGGTATACTTCCATCAATTGAAAATACGATACCTCGAGCTTCATTCCTCGTAGCCCATATTTGAAAAACAATCCACTTTCCATTACTTCGTATTATTCTATAACCCTGATGAAAAAGTTCATTCATAGCATATATCGTTTTTTTATCAATTGGTTTATCCCCTACAAGCATTGAGTCATCAAATTCATATCCACTTATATAAACTCCACTCTCTCTTTCAACCAAAAAGTCTTTAACTACATAAAGTAATTCCTTATTTTGCTGAAAATCTTCTTCCATCCTTTTTAATCCCGGTGTCGGATAAAGATAAAATACTATACAAGCATTCATAAAAACAATCATAACAACTGCAAGAAAAATAGCAATGCCTAACTTTATCCACTTTATTACTCCAATTAATTCAAAATTCATTCCAGACACACCCCATTTTGAGCTAAACTTTTTGTGGTTCTATACTATTTACATCTAACCTTCTTCGTCCGAACTATCTGCTTTCTTATTGTTTTTCTTTTGCTTCATTTCTTTAATTTCAATTTTTGATCCATCAAATTTTGAGTTTTTCATTTTTGTTATGTCCTTGTTTTGTCTACCTAGTTTTTACTAATCTCTACTTCAAAAGTTATACATAACCATGACAGAAAAGAAAAAATGACAATTGCATGTACATAATATACCCATCTTTATTTGTTATCTTATTTTATCTAAATTTAGTGTCTAGTGCAATTTTGTTTAATATCTGTGCGTAAGTGTACAGCGGTACAACTGCTAAGGGAAATTTTACTATTAATCGTACATAAGGTATTCATGCACAACCTTATCAGCAAATAGTTCATAGTATGAAAAATCGTTTTTTTCTAGTTTTTGATACATTGACCATGATATAAAATCGACCGATTGCAAACATTTATTATTGCTAGGAGTTTCTAATACAGCACTAAATTTTAAACTCTTTGTGTGAGTAATGACATTCTCTAAAAAATCATCATTAAGATATTTACTTGTATTTCTCTTTGAAGCTATGAGCCTAATATCACTTAAACCAGAAATTACTCCATCGGTATATAAACGATTCAATAAAGTGACTACCATACTAGTATAAATGTCATGAGGTTTACTAGTTACTAACACATTTTGTTTATCTAAATGTATTGAAGCAATTTTAATGTTTTTTTGAGATAAACCTTTCAACAATTTAGTTCTTGTACTAGGTTTTTCGTGATAAGCATGCAAAACACCGCTAGATTTACGCTTATTCGCTCGTGGTAATGTGAGATATACTCTTTTTACTAACGATATCACAGGACGACATTCATTCAATATCAAAAGATTTATTGAAAAATATCTTGATGTACCTTTTTTATTAAAATCAAATCCCATATTTCCACTCTCGTCTAAATGTAGGGTAGTCATAAAGTGCCGATACTCCTCCTATATAAGTTCTTGACAAACAAAACCTCCTGCGCCTTACCGCTGAACTCTCCGGAACAACTCGGCAGGAGGAATTACTTGTGTTATAATATTATCAAATACAAATGTAAAAGTAAAGACTTTTTTGATTTTTTCTAATTTTATTATCTATTATGATTTATTACAATCACCCCCTATAATCTGTATTCGCATTACAATCAATATTCATCCATTCAACTAATTGTTTATAAATACTGGTACCAATTGGAAAGATTTCTTTTTTTTACTTATTTTTGTTATCGTTTTTTCAATTTGCCAGGCAGGAATATACTAATTACACTCAACCCTATTGCTAAACCTCCTATTTGTGCTGTTACTATAAATAAAGTTGCGTGCATGTCACCAATTATAAAAATAGCTATGAGAACAAACATAATCATAAAAAAACATAATAATAGTATATAATAACAAATCAGACTCCACCATGTACCTAATGGAAAATAATACTTTGTGTTATTGCTGTTTGTTGCGTAAATCATCAGAAGCTTACTAAAAAATGACTGTTTCTTTAATATTTTCATTCTTTTTGAGTTACTTAAACCATTAAAAGCGTGTAAGTGAACAATAACTCTTAAGTATATACTCGCTACTATGCCACCTGCTCCAAAGATTAGCAAAACTGAAAGATGAGTTCCTAGATTCATATTTTAATCACTCCAAACCGATTGGGAATGTAGTTATATGAGATAATACTTAATATAATCACTATTAGCACACTGATAAGCAGCCAAATAATTGGTTCTTGAAAATACGAAAGAAAAAATGACAATTGCATGTACATAATATTCCCTTCTTTATTTGTTATCTTACTTTATCTAAATTTATTGTCTAGTGCAATTTCGTTTAATATCTTTGTGTCATTAACTACTTCTATACGTTGTAAATCCTCACACATTATAGGATTGCTGAAACGTAGAATTACATATTTTCCAGACCCAATTGAGTAATACGGAGCTAAAATTCCTGTACCAATCCACCCATTGGGTTCTCCAAGACTCTCTGTTAATTCAATTAATGAGCTCCCTGATTCTATGTTTAAGAAAAATTCCTCTGATAGTTCTAGATTGCTTTCTTTATATTCAACATCAAAATTATATACCTTAATCATTGTAGAAACTCCCTCTTCTTTATTCTCGCGAATCAAAAATACATATAGGATTGCTACACTAAGTAAACAAACTATAGTAACTATACATATCTTTAATGTTCTATTCATCAAGACAACCTCGTACAATATTTTTCTGTTACATATTAAATCCATTTATTCTTCATATTAAATGTTCACTCTATGGATATATCTATTTCCCACTCATAACTTAATATTAATAAGTTTGAAACTGTAGTAGTAACAGGTGAAACTTACGTTATTATACTATAGAGCTATCAGTTTTGCTTTAAAACTATTTTTTTGCTTATTTTTGTTATCGTTTTTTTGTTTAACTGGCAGAAATACACTTACTACACTTAGTCCAACCGCTATACCTCCCACTTTCACTATTACATTCAATAAAACTTCGTTCACTTCAATAAAAATCATAATTAGTAATAAAATGCAGTTTTAGTTACTTATAAGACATTTTCTTGCAATACTGTTTTGAAAACTGTACTATATGTTATACTTAGCATCCATTGAAATTATAAAGGATTAAACTATGGCTATTACAATCCATGATGTGGCACGAGAAGCCGGTACTACTATTAGTACAGTTTCAAAAGCACTCAACAACTCGTATGCTATATCCGGCGAAACTACAATTCGTATCAAAGAAATAGCGGATAGATTGGGCTATCGCCCAAATGTCAGAGCACAAAGACTTGCCCGACGCACAAACAACGAGGTAGTTTTCCTGACAAAACTAACCCGTGATATAGCATTTACAAATCCACACATGTTTGAAATGATGGTTGGAGTTGAGTCAGCTTTAGCTTCTAAAGGATATTCGCTAAAAATACAAGGATGCGATGAAGACAATGTTTGCGTACTCGCTAAAGAAATTATGGACAGAAAACAAGCCGATGGTCTGCTTGTACATGGATTTGTTGCAACACGTGAGCTTACAGTATTATTAACACGTTTAGAAATACCACATATTGTTGTCGGCAAACCGGTGTTCTCAAGCTCAGTATGTTGGGTTGACAACAATAATCAACTATCCGGTGAGCTTGCCGCAGCACATTTGCTTGAATTAGGTCATCGTAAAATAGCATACATCGGCGCACCTGAGGAAGATAAAATATCACAAGCCCGCCTTGACGGAATCATTAATCGCATGAAGGAGTTTGACCCAAAGTTAGAACCAGTCAGCGTTCAAACAGGAGAATCTACCGTTGAAGTCGGAGTGAGCTTAGCAACTGAGTTAATAAAAAAACTTAAACCTGATGCAATCGTTTGTGCCAACAATATTCTTGCTTATGGTACTTTACGAGCGCTTCAAAAAAATGGAATAGTAGTGCCTGACGATATATCACTCGTAACATTCGACGATTACCCGCTCACAAAAATAACCTCACCAAATCTTACAACAATAAACCTAGACATGTATGAGCTTGGATTATCTGCCGGAAAATTACTTCTCAGTAAAATAAAAAGCCCCGACCTGCAAGTACAATCATATACAACAGTACCACGACTAATAAAACGCGACAGCACTTAGTGTTTTCAAGGAAAACGTTTTCGTAATATTTGATTGACAAAACCACTAATAATCCCTTATTCTTTTAATAAGAACTAGAGGAGATTAAGCTATTATGAACACATTTTGGGGTGACGGCGTTTTCTCTGACGGAAGCAGTACATTTGTATCAAACTCGAACCCTAGATTAAACGATATTATAGTCGTAAGAATAAGGGTTTTTTCTGATGCGAAAATAGAAAACGTTATGTTCTCAACATTAATTAATGGTGAAGAACAAGTATTTCCTATGAAATATGATTATACCGAAGATTTTTATGATTATTACTCTTATGACTTAAAAATTATCCACTATACAACAAAATATCATTTTTTATTGGTAAAAGACAATGAGATATGGCTGTATAATCAAAGAGGGCTTGACCAACATTATTTCTTAAAACAATGGCAATTTACAATTCTTGCAGAGTCAGTATTTCCACAGTGGATTCACGATGCAATTTTCTATCAAATATTCCCCGAAAGATTTTTTAACGGTGATGAATCAAATGATGTACAAGATGATGAGTATGAAAAAGATGGTTTTTTGACCAAGAAAAAAGAGTGGCATGAAAAACCCGCTCATTATAAGGAAAGCGGCTGCTTGGACTTCTTTGGCGGAGATTTGGACGGAATCGCACAGAAAATTGATTATTTTAAGAAGCTCGGTGTAAATGCAATATACATAAACCCGATTTTTTCTGCTCCCTCAAATCATAAGTATGACTGCGTAGATTACTTAAATGTAGATAAACATTTTGGTGGAAATGAAGCACTCGCTCGCCTTACTGATGCACTGCACGAAAATGATATAAAGATTATCCTTGATATTTCAATCAATCATGTTGGAAAGTTTCATCCGTGGTGTAAGGAAAAACCGGAGTTCTTTTCCTTTTGCAGTAATGGTGATTTGGAAAGCTGGAATGGCGTTAGAGACCTGCCTTCGCTTAATTATAACTCCAATGAGCTAAGAGATAATATTTATCTGGCAGAGGAAGCAGTGCTAAAAAAATGGATGAAACCACCATATAATATTGATGGTTGGCGATTTGATGTTGGACAAAGTACGGGAGTTATGAAGGATTCCGTTCTGGATGCTGATTTATGGAGAGAAATTAGAGCAGAATTAAAAATGACAAAACCAAACTCATATCTTTTTGCCGAACACATGGATGATTGTGTCAAATATCTGCAAGGTGACATGTGGGATTCGTGCATGAATTATTATGGATTTACACGCACCGTGCGAAAATTCTTAGGTGATGTTGATAAGTTTTCCGCTCATAAGGTAAACTACGTACCATTAAAAGCTAATGCGGACATAATGAAAAAAGAAGTGTCCGAGCTTTATAGCATGATTCCATATACAATCAGGATGAATCTTTTAAACTTGATTGGCAGCCATGATTATCCACGAATTGGTAACTCAATGCCAAAAAATATTTCAATGATTATTCCTATGTTTTTGTTTATTTTCCCGGGTGTTCCCTGCATTTATTACGGTGATGAAATTGGTCTTGACGGTCATCTGGATTCGGATTCTGGTTATCGTTATCCTATGCAGTGGGATGAGGAAAAACAAGACAGGGATTTATTTAATCAATATCAATCTTTAATAAATTACAGACAAAACCAAGAGGTTTTAAAAAGCGGGTCATTTAAGATTATTTTCGCAGAAAATAATACCATAGCTATTGTGCGTTTTAATAAGGATAAATGCGTAATGTTAATTTGCTCGGTTGCTGATGAACCGTTTGATTGTAAAATTGATTTAAAACCTGTTGGTTTGTATAATAATTGTATTGCTATCAATCAAGTTGGTGATTTAAACTGGGAGTTTAATGAAAATAGTATAAATGTTTCGTTTAAAGAAAAATCTGCAATAATTCTGGAGTTTAACAAATGAAAAAAATAGTTGTACTCTTACTTATAGTCACAATGTTATTGCCTTTTGCATCTTTTAATACCCGTGCAGACGAGGGTGTAGAGATAATCATTCATTTTCGCAGAAGTGACGGCAAATATGACGGTTGGAATATTTGGTCATGGGCTGATGGTAGAGACGGTGCAGCTTTTCAATTTACTGATGAAGATGATTTTGGTAAAATTGCAACTTTTCGTGTTCCCGAAGCAGATACACTTGTTGGATTTATTGTTCGTACAGACTCATGGGATAAGGATGTTGATTATGATCAATTTATCGACTTGGAAATTGGCAACGAAATATGGGTAGTATCAGAACGTTTTGGATTTACTTATGATAAAGATGAAGCATATTCTGATGATTTTTTTAACTATGAGCCACCTGATTTTTTAGCTGACAAATTCTACATGGTGGAGGGATTTGAAGAAATGTATACATATCATGGTGAGTTAGGTGCAATTTATACAAAAGAACAAACAATCTTCCGCTTGTGGTCACCTACAGCCGAGTTTGCTTATGTAAATCTTTATCCAACAGGTCACGATTCTGATATGACTGAAAGATTAGAGATGGTTCGTATAGAAAACGGTGCATGGGAAGCAATCAAACAAGGTGATTTGGCAAATATTTATTATACTTTTTCTGTTTTTGTTGATGGATGGGAAAGAGAAGCCGTTGACCCTTATGCAAGAGCTGCCGGTGTAAATGGTCGCAGAGGAATGGTGGTTGATTTGGAAGCAACCAACCCAACCGGTTGGTTTGATTATAAGGTACCGGGTTTTACAAACCCCGTAGATGCTGTTATTTACGAGCTTCATGTGCGGGATTTTTCAATTAATGAAACCTCAGGAATGGTAAACAGGGGTAAATACCTTGCGTTTACAGAAACAGGAACTACAAACCCTGATGGTTTATCAACCGGTGTAGACCACCTCGTAGAGCTTGGCGTTACACATATTCATCTGTTACCTGTATTTGATTTCAGGTCGATAAACGAGCGTGAGTTAGAGCGTGGAGATTTTAACTGGGGTTATGACCCTGAGAACTACAATCTGCCGGAGGGTTCATACTCGACTGACCCCTTTGATGGAAATGTACGTATAAATGAGTTTAAGCAAATGGTTCAATCCTTGCATCAAAACGGTTTGCTTGTGGTTATGGATGTTGTTTACAATCATACAGGTGCTACAGCAGACAGTAACTTAAACTTGTTAGTGCCTGATTATTATTATCGTCATAATCCGACTACAGGACGTTTTTCAAATGGTTCAGGTTGCGGAAATGAAACAGCATCAGAGCGTGCTATGGTACGCAGATTGATTATAGATTCTGTTGTATATTGGGCGACAGAATATCGTATAAATGGTTTTCGTTTTGACTTAATGGGTTTACATGATATTGAAACGATGAATCTAGTCCGTGAGGCTTTGGACGAAATCGACCCGACAATAATCATTTATGGTGAGGGCTGGACAGGTGGAGGTACTCCACTTCCAAGAGAGCAACAAGCCTTAAAAGACAATGCTCCAATGTTGCATGAGAGAATTGCAGTTTTTTCAGATGATATGAGAGACGGCATAAAAGGTCATGTTTTTAATGCATCACAACCCGGTTTTGTTAATGGTGACTCTAGAAAACGTGTTGATGTTATGTTTGGTGTTGTTGCTTCTGTAAGGCATCCACAGATTGATTATGCAAGTATGTCATACTCAAAAGCACCTTGGGCTATTGCTCCAACACAAACTGTAAACTACGCTTCCGCACACGATAACCTCACGCTATGGGATAAGCTGGTTGTTACCAATCCGAGTGCAAGTGATGATGAATTACTTGCGATGAACAGAATGGCTGCACTTCTTGTACTCACATCACAGGGTATACCTTTTATTCATGCAGGTGAAGAAATTGCACGCACCAAGGATGGTGATGAAAATAGTTATAAATCACCGGATTCTGTAAATATGATACGCTGGGAGGATAAAAAAGAACGTACTCCCCTGTTTGAATATTACAAAGGTTTGATAGCATTACGAGCAAATCACCCTGCATTTAGATTACGAACAGCCGCAGAAATAAATGATGCAATAACATTTATAAACACAGAGATTCATGTGCTTGCTTATACGCTCGACGGAACTATTGTTGATGATGAAAAGTTCCTTGTTGCAGTAAACACAGACGATAAACCTTATACACTGGAACTACCTGAGGGTAAATGGACAGTTGTCACCGATGGAAAAAGAGCAGGATATACACATCTGTATGAGGTGTCGGAAAATACTATAACACTTGAACCACAGTCGGGTTATGTGTTGGTAAACAGTGCTTTTGACGGTCCTCGTGAGAGATGGTCAATAAGCTCTGCTCCAAGCTGGCTTTTAGCTGTTATGGCTTTAGGAGCAACTCTAGTCGTAGGCGGCTTAGTTGCTACACCAATATTGTTGAGAAATAGAAAAACAAGAGAATAGAAAGTAGAAAGTAGAGAGTAGATAATAGATAGTAGAGAGTGAAGATTTTGCTTTGAAAGGAACAAAAAATATGAAAAAGATTACAACTATTTTAATCGCATTATTACTTTTAGCTACAGCAGTAGCAGCCTGCGGGCCGGGACCTGTTGTTGTCTTGCCGGGAGACGACCCAAATCAAGGACAAACCGGAAACGATGACTCTAAGGTGCTTAGGATTTGGTATGATAATGATGAACGTTTTGATGAACTTCAACAAAGATTTAATGCGATTCATCCTGATATCACAATCGAATACGAGCGTGTATCTCACACAGAAGCACGCGGAAGATTACAACTGGATGGACCTGCTGGTATCGGTCCTGATGTTTTCTTCCTGCCGCATGACCATATAGGTAATGCAATTCTTGATGGACTTATAGAACCGATTGACCCAACCTTACAAGCGGCATTACAAACCACCCTGCATAAAGGAGCGGTTGATACTGTAACTGTTGATGGCTCTATGTACGCAGTGCCTGTTACACTGGAAAATATTGCACTATTTTACAACAAAGACCTTTGGGGAGAAACTCCACCAACAACAATGGAGGAAATTATTGACTTTGCACAAACATATAATAACCGTCACCTTAATAAATGGACAATAATGTGGCAGATAAACGATGCATATCATAATTATATGTGGTTTAGTGTGCATGGTATGGAGTTTATGGGTCCAAATCAAGATGATTATAGAAAACCGGGATTTGATACACAAGCTGCGTATGACGGAATAAGCTATATGTTATATCTGCGTGAAAATTTGTTTGATGTTCCATCCGGAGATGCAGGATATGGTGCTACAGTAGCAATGTTCCAAAATGGAAACGTACCTCTCACGATTTCCGGTGAATGGGCAATTGCAACAGCTAAAGATAATGATATAAACTTTGGCGTTACAAAGCTGCCAACTGTTAATGGAAAGCAACCGATTTGTTTTCTTGGAATTCGTGCAGCTTGTATGTCCAGTTATACAAAAAATCCCGAGCTTGCTAAACTATTTCTTGAGTTTTTATCAAATGAACATGGTGCTGCATTTTTCTATGAAGCCGAAAATAGATTACCCACATTTCTTGACCATTCACTAATCCCAGGTCTAAGTGATGACCAGTATCTTGCAGGAATTCTTGAGCAAACACCATACACAGTACCAATGCCGATTATACCCGAGGTTAACATGGGTGGTTGGGATGGTTTACTTGATTTATTTGTTTTTGCATGGGATGGTCAGCTCACAGTAGCAGAATCTCAAATAAAAGCAATGGACACGTACAGAACATTACTACAAGCCGCAGGCAGAGA
>JAITFS010000075.1 GCA_031281195.1 Oscillospiraceae bacterium | reverse complement strand
TCACCCATCACTGCTCTTACAATGTTTTCAGGGTCTTTTAACGCAAATAATAACACCGGAATATCGTTGTCCATAGAAAGTGATGTCGCAGTTGAATCCATAACCTTTAAGTGTTGCGACAACATATCATCGTAGGAAATCTTATCAATTTTCCTTGCACTTGGGTCAAGCTTCGGGTCTGCTGTATAAACACCGTCAATATTTTTTGCCAGTAAAATAACATCAGCGTTTATCTCAGCCGCACGCAAAACTGCCGCTGTATCAGTTGAAAAATATGGATGCCCCGTACCACACCCGAATATGACAACTCGCCCCTTTCTCAAGTGGCGGTCTGCTCTTAGTCTAATATATGGTTCTGCAACAGCCGAAATATGAAGTGCTGTTTGAACTCTTACCGGTACATGTAACTGCTCCAGCATGTCTGCAACTGCAAGGCAATTCATAACTGTTGCCATCATTCCCATGTGGTCGGAGCGAGTTCGCTCGATTTTGCCTTCACCGTCTTTTACGCCACGCCAAAAATTACCACCACCAACGACGATACCAATCTGCACACCAAGGTCAACACATTCTTTAACAGCTTCGCAAACGTTCCTGATGACATCAAAGTCAAGTCCGGTTTTCTTATCTCCGGCAAGTGCTTCACCGCTGATTTTTAACAACACTCGTTTATACTTAGGTTCTATCGCAGTCATTTGTGTCCTCCAGTTAAGCAAGGGGAAAACTTGCTTAACCCATAGGATACCATATTTGAAGATGATGTGCAAGGACGAAAAATAGGGGAGTAGGGGTTTTGTAGGGGCGGCATTCTGCCGTCCGAAAAATAAAGAACGCTTCCATTTGCAATTTTTTGTAACTTCGGACATAATATGTTATACAAAACAGAGAAATGAGTTAATAAATAGTGTCAAAAAAATGGAAGAAAAATGTTGCATTATACATGATTGGGCAAGGAATTACTCTATTTGGTGCATCTTTGGTTAATTATGCTGTTATGTGGCATATAACGCTTGAAACTCGCTCAGGATTGATGATGACACTTATCATTATCGCCGGATTTATGCCGACATTTTTAATATCACCTTTTGCCGGAGTATGGGCGGACAGGTACAATAAAAAGTATCTGATAAATATTTCTGATGCGTTTACAGCAATTGTCACACTTATAATGGCGATTATGTTTACGTTGGGGTATGAATTGATTAGCTTGTTATTGATATGCCTTGCTGCTCGGGCTTTTGCACGAGGAACACAAATGCCTGCATATAACGCATTATTACCCGAGCTTGTTCCAAAGGAGAGTTTGACCCGTGTAAATGGATTTAACGGTAGCTTGCAAACTATTATGATGTTTGCCGCACCATCACTTAGCGGAATATTAATTGCAATTGCTCCGGTACAAACAGTTCTGTTTATTGATGTTGTTACTACTATTATCGGTATTAGTATTTTATTGTTTTTCGTAAAAACACCTTCCACAATAAAAAATGATGAGAGTAAATCAGGTGTAAAGCAATATTTAACAGAAATAAGCGAAGGTTTTCGTTATATAAAAGGAAGTGCTTTTCTAAAACTTTCTTTAGTGATAAGTGCCATAATTAATTTTATGATAGCAACTACTGCAATGACAGCATTGCATGTAGCGAGAAATTGGGGAGATGATATTTGGAGTATATTTGATACCATCTTTATAAAAGCAGAACACCGGCTTGCAATAAGCGAAATTGGCTATTCGGGTGGAATGGTGCTTGGTGGTCTAATCATTGGGCTTTGGGGTGGTTTTAAGAATAAAAACTATACATTTGCTATGTTCACAGTGCTTGTTGGAATCGCTCAAATTTCATTAGGTTTAGTAAACAACTTCTGGGTGTTCACACTTTGTATGGGATTTACAGGTTTATTTTTAAGCATACGTAGTGCGCCAATTATGGCTATGTTACAATCCAACATAGCTCGTGAGTATATGGGACGCAGTATGTCAACACTAATGATGATGGCAAGCCTCACATTACAATTAGGTATGCTGTTATGGGGTCCGCTGGGAGATGTTGTTGCAATTGACTGGTTGCTAGCAGGAAGCGGAGCGGTCATAGCAGTTATGGGTCTCCAATTCTTCTTTAATAAAACATTATTAAACGCCGGATCATCAACACAGGGAGTAGGGAGTAGGGAATAGGGATTTTGTAGGGGCGGCATTCTGCCGTCCGTAAGTAGAAAGCAGGGTTTTGTAGGGGCGGATGGCAATCCGCCCGTGCATAGGCAGTAGTTCTAGTTTAGCTTGTCGGCGTTTATTTCAAACATTCTGTTGATTTGTGCGGCGAGCTTGCGGTTATCGGGTGACTCCAAGTTTGGGTCATCACGTAAAACATTTACGGCTGCATTTTGTGCCTGGTTTATAAGTTCTATGCTTACACCTGACTCTTCATCTCCTAGAGAATCAAAACCGGCTATACGCATTTTGGGCAAACCATGTTGCCGAGAGCCAAAGAAATCACCGGGACCACGATGCTTTAAGTCCTCCTCAGCGATTTTGAACCCATCACTAGTGGATTTCATAACCTCTAGCCTGTCATGCGGGTGAGGCTTATTCTTCGAGTTTTTGTTTAAATCAGCACCGGAGCTTAAATCAATGCTTGACCTTGAATTAGCGTCAAAGCCGGCACCTTCTGTGCGGACAAGCACACAGTATGAGTCATGCTCACCTCTGCCGACGCGGCCTCGCAGCTGATGCAGCTGCGAGAGGCCGAAGCGGTCAGCGTTTTCGATTATAATGAGAGCAGCGTTTGGGACATCAACACCGACCTCAACTACAGTGGTTGCAACAAGAATGACCGCTTCGCCGGATGCGTACGCATCCATGGCCGCGTCCTTCTCGCGGGTGGGCATCTTCCCGTGGACAAGTGCAAGCTTTAAGTCCGGAAATATCTTTTTGCTGAGGGTTTCGTAATAATCCTTAACTGCTTTAATATTATCAGCTTGTGAAAACATATCGTCCGCTTTTTCA
>JAITFS010000173.1 GCA_031281195.1 Oscillospiraceae bacterium | reverse complement strand
GCTCTTGTGATACTTATTTTTGTAAATAACTGGAATATCGTAGAGCAAGCGATTGTATTTCTCACACCCGAGCAGATACCATTATCTGTATATTTAGCAACTATGGCAGAGCATAATATCGAGCTAATATTTGCCGCATCTTTTCTCTACCTATTACCACCGCTTATATTATTCTTGTGCGGTAAGAAGCATTTAGTGGAGGGGATAGCTCTGTCAGGTATTCGGTGAGCGTATTAAGCGCAAAAGATTTTATTGCATTAGTGTTGTTCATATGCTATCCTTTTAAATGTAACAAAAAAGGAACTTGAAATGAAAGTACCATACATAAAACTATTTCGTACACCCAATCAAAACTATTGTTTTGATGTTAATACGCACGAGTTTCTTACTATAACCAATGAAACATATCATTATCTAAACAGCCAAATGACATCAGAAAACAGTGATTCTTTAAATCTGATTGAACCGCATCAAGTAATGGAACTAAAAAAGTTAGGTTACTTGAAAAATGAAAGTGTTGTTGAAAAGATAGAGCATCCTTATACTAGGAATATTGATGTATTTTTAGATAGAAAAATTGAAAAAATCACTTTACAACTTACGCAAAATTGCAATCTTAGATGTAAGTACTGTGTCTATTCAAATAGTAAAACATCACGACAACGAAGTCACACTAGAAAGAAAATGAGTTTAGAAACAGCAAAAAAATCAATTGATTTTTTGTGGAATCATTCTGTTGACAGTAGAAGAGTGAATGTTGGATTTTATGGTGGAGAACCTCTATTAGAGTTTGAAATGATGCAGAAGATAGTTGAATACAGTAAAAGACAATTTATAGGAAAAGAGCTATCTTTTAGTATAACTACAAACGGCACACTATTAAATGATGAAATAATACATTATTTTGAAGACTTCGATATACCAATTATCATAAGTTTAGACGGCATCAAAGAAGTGCATAATAAAAATCGTATTTTTTCAAACGGTAAGGGAACTTATGATGCAATAATTACTAATATTCAACGGATTAAGCAGATTGCTCCAAAACTAGCTAAAAATATGCAAGTTAATATGGTTATAAATCCAGAGAATGATTATGATTGTTTCAATTTAGTTTGCTTGGAAGGAAAAGAACTTGATAAATTAGTTATATCGGCATCAATTGTCGATTATGATTATGAAGACAAACTGACCACATATTCGGAGGATTATATAACTAAATCAGAATATCAGAACTTTTTAGCATTATTAGAACGTATGAACCGTGTTAATGCAAAAAATGTGTCACCGTTATCAATTAATTCCATGAGTTCTATATGGGATAAATGTGAAAAAATGCAACTAATTACAGGTTTATGTAAAACTGATACCCCATCAGGTCCATGTATACCAGGACAATTTCGACTTTTTGTTGATGTAACCGGCCGATTTTTTCCTTGTGAACGTGTTAGTGAAAAATCAAGAGCTATGTGTATAGGAAATCTTGAAGATGGATTTGACAAATGCTCCATTAACAAACAGTTGAATATTGGAAAATTGACAGAAGATCTTTGCAAAAATTGTTGGTGTTTTCGCCATTGTGGGCTGTGTGTAAAAAAAGCAGATGACGGAACAGAAAGTCTTTCTGCAAAACGTAAACTGAAATTTTGTGATAGTGTTATCACAGATGTACACAACATTATGAGTCATTATTTATTCTTTAAAGAGACACAGTTGTTTTATCAATCACAAACTCGAAAGCAATAAGATTAAAAGAGACACATAGTTTATTATGCTAGCTAAAAAATTGATTAATAGTTATTACTTAAACATATAAAATATAATGAGGTTTAAAATGAAAACACCAGTTGCCTTATATCCATTTGTTGCAGAACTACTACCAATTGTAAGACATTTTAACCAACTACAAGAGCAGTATGCTATCACAGAGTTAATATCGCCGCAAGGTTTTGGTTTGTCGGGGAAGGATGCTGGATTTGTATGTAATCACCGTGACATCGGATTGACAATAACAAATGAAGCTTACTTACATATGCAATGGGAAACATTAATTATATCTGAATGTGTTGACACAAAAATCATAGATGATAAAGAGTTTTTTAATGAAATAGCGAAAAGTGCTTTAGAGTCTAATAAAAAAGTGTCTTACTATGGAAGAAAGTGTGAAGATATACCGAAACATATATTCGAATTCATAGACTTATATAAGTCGAAAATAAATATACATACAGATGATAAAATGTTTCTGAAGAATGATGCCTTATATAAAGAGTCAGGTAATATAAATGCTCCAATCATCCTAATAGGTGGATTGCTTAAGGAAGCTGATGTACTAGAAGTTTTAGTACAATTGTATTTAAAATTAAGCAAAGATTCTTTATCTGTAACAGTAATAACAAGAGAACCCATTTGTACAATGTTTGGATTTTATAACATAAATCATATATTAATGAATAAAGATATAATTGAGAGTGAAAAAATTCATGCAATAAATCTATATATAGCATATTTGGAAAGACTTACTAAGCCTGATATTATTATAATTGAAGCACCAGATGCTGTAATGCAATATAGTGAATTCGTTCATAATGGATACGGTATATTAACACAAATGTTATGCCATGCTATATCACCAGACTACTTTATTTGCTGTCTTCCTTTTATTTTTGGAGTTGAAGCATTTATTAATGCGATAAGTGAAGATTTTAACCGTCGCTACGGTATCCCAATTTCTGTAGTACACTTAAGTAATGTTTTACCTGATACAATTGATATGTTACAACAAGGCAAACTATCTTACACTTATGTTAATTTAGAGTTGGTTTGCAATCAAATTGAAAAAGAATCCAAGAATTTTAACATAAAGATGATAAATGTACTAGAAAGTGGAGTTGATGAAATAGTTGACTTGCTAATGAATGGAGTGTAATGTGAATAACACAAGCATAATAAACAATATAATATCTTTACTTCGTAATAAATTTCTTATTTACGATGAATTGCTTATTATAGAAAATTGGGATGAACCATTAACAGGAGATATTTTTATGCTAACTGCCATCGATTTAGCATATTTATTATTTGAACTAGAAAAAATATATGAAATAAGAGTTCTAGAAAAACAATTAATTTCGCATGGTTTTTATTCAATAAGTGAAATTTATAAAACAATTGAAAGTTCTTTATGTATTGAGTATAATAATGAATAATATCACCTCGTAGTGAAATGATATAAGCAGTAAGGCAAAAAATTGTTAAGGAGACGAGCAAAATGATAAAACTAAAAAAACGAGCAAAAAAAACCAACACAATTGAGGCATATGCTTTCTGTTTGTGTCCAGTATCATTATGTGGCTGTCAATGCCTATGCCAAGGTAATCCTGCTTTATTTAGTACAGAAAGGTCAACAGACGACTCAAGAAGACAAGGAAATATAAACGCTGAAAGATTGCGTTAATAACATTAAATGAATGTCCTTATTCTTATATTTGAATGATGCTACTTGAGGTATATTATAATCATGCTAGAGATGTTATCATTTACATCGCTAGCATGATGAAAATAAATGAAGCATTATAGTAATAACAGTACGCTTAAAACTATGGAGGTATTATCTATGAAAGAACAAAATGCTACAAAAAGAACGATAGAAATTGTATCTAAGACAAAAACTTTTTATACATTTATTTTGGTATTAATGATTATTTTATTGGCTTTAACAGTGAGTTGCAAAAATGCTGTTGACGATACCTTTAACGGTAACAATAAAGATCCAAACGATGACGATAATGGAGTGATAATATCACCCACACCAACAATACCACCGGAAGATGATTTTGATGTTCTGCTACCTGAGCGAGATTCATTTGACGGTGAAACGCTTTACATAGCAGTATATTCAGAGTTCCTATATAGAAATATATTAAGAGAGTATCAAAGTGTTAATCCTGGTGTAAAAATTGAGATTCTTAGTCTTGAGGAT
>JAITFS010000160.1 GCA_031281195.1 Oscillospiraceae bacterium | reverse complement strand
TACCGGGGGATGGAATAATTGGGCATGGCGAACTGTCTATGATGATGTTTTAGATATTGATTTCGCTATTGTTCCTATAAAAGAAATAAATACATATATAAATCCTTGGGTTTTGCGTCACGGTTATAACATTCTTATAGATAAAATAGATTTAATTACTATAATATCGCAAATTGATATGCCAAAAATATTTCCTGTATTACCTGATGAAAAATCATTCATTAACCTGGCAAATGAATTATGGTATCTTTCTATTTGGACTGCAAAAAAAATAAAGCGCGGTGAGCTTTGGACGGCGATGGTTTGCTTAGATTCGACCATGAAGCAAAAGCTCCTTACTCTTATAGAATGGCACACACATGCAACAAAAGGTTTAGATTGTAATATATGGTATGACGGAAGGTTTATAGAAGAATGGGCGCAAAAATGGATAATCGAAAAGCTAGTAGATTGTTTTTCACATTACTCACAAAGTGATATGAAGAAGGCTCTTTTGTCAACAATGGAGTTATTTAATTTAATCGCAATAGAATTTTCCGAAAAATTAAATTTTTCATATTCTCATTCGGAATTTATTTATGCTATCAATACCGTACAAAAAATAGGTGTCATCAGTTGAAAATAAATGCTTATATACAATTGAGAAACCTTGCAATATCAACCAACTGTTTGGTTTTTGCCATATAAAACAACCCTTTTATTAAAGGTTGTCATATAGGGTACTCTGGTGCGGATAAGAGGACTCGAACCTCCACGTCTTTAGACACTAGATCCTAAGTCTAGCGCGTCTGCCAGTTCCGCCATATCCGCACATTTTTTAAACTCCGATGCTGCTTTTAACTGCTCTGCAGCACTTTCCAGTGTTATTGGTGTAATATTCTCGCCGCCACTTAAACGGGCGAGTTCTTTTTTTCTACCGTTAAAGTCTAAGCTCTCAACATTTGTGTAAGTTCTGCCACCACTTACACTTTTTGTTATAGAAAAGTGTGTATCAGCCATAACAGCTATTTGCGGTAAATGTGTCACGCACAAAACCTGACGGTCTCTTGCTAGTGCTGCAAGCTTTTCCCCAACTCTTTGAGCAGCTATGCCTGATACACCTGTGTCAACCTCATCAAATACCATAGATGCTGTGTCGCTGTTACTGCTGAGTACATTTTTTAGTGCCAGCATTATTCTGGCAAGCTCACCACCTGATGCAATGCGATTGATTCTGCCCGGTGCTTCACCTGCGTTTGCCGACATTAGATACCACACCTCATCAGCACCTGATGAATTTAATCCATACTCTGCACCAACTTCATTAAACTCAACAATAAAAGCAACACCCGGCATGGATAACTGAGAAAGTTCGTCTTTAACACGTTCTTCTAGTTCTTTGGCTATTTTCTTCCGTTGATTTGTTAGCACAATAGCTAACTTCTTAGCTTTTTCTATGCATTTTTGCAATTCTTCTCCGAGTTTTACAAGCTTATTGTCTGAGTCTGCTATTTCAGATAGTTCCAACTTGTTACTCTCAACCAGATTTAATGCATCCTCTTCGCTGCCGTATTTACGTACAATACGTTTTAGTACACTCACACGTTCGTCTATGGTTTCCAACTCACCCGGTGAAAAATCCAAGCCTGTTCGCAAATCACGAAGTTCATTTGATATATCTGCAGCAGAGTGTTGCATGTCATTTAAACGTTCACTTAATATTCTAAGCTCTTCCGAATATTTGCCCACCCGGTCAAGCTCATTATATGCATCGCCAATTAATGCAACTATACCAACTGTATCACTACCTCTTGACGAACCTCCACCATGTAATGCTTCATAAGCTACCTCTACAGATTCGGTGAGTTTTGATGCATTTTGCAAAAGCTCCCGCCGTGAAATTAACTCATTTAGCTCTCCGTTTTTTACTTTTGTACGTTCAATTTCTTCAATTTGAAACTTTAACGTATCAATACGGCGTTCTCTTTCACTTTCGTCCATTGTGAGCTTATCTATTTCAGATTTTTTGCTCCTCAGCTCATTATACGCTGTTTTATAAGTGTTTAAATCATTTTCTAAACAGCCAAAGATATCAAGATACTCCAAATGAGCACTTTCATCAAGCAGCTTACGACCATCATTTTGTCCATGTATGTCAATTAACAACAACCCTAAGTCGCGTAATTTTGCTGCTTGAACAGGTGTTCCGTTAACTCTGCAAGTGCTCTTTCCATCTGCTGTAATTTTACGGTTTATATAGATTTCTCCGTTTTCATCAGGTTCAACACCGTTTGTTATAAACCAATCGGAAATAATAGGCGTTGAGCCGTCCAACTGTTCTGTTTGGAAAACTGCGGTAACTGTTGCGTAGTCTGCACCGGTTCTGATAACATCACGAGAAGTTCTACTCCCTGTTGCAGCAGATAACGAATCTATAACAATAGACTTACCGGCTCCTGTTTCTCCGGTTAATACATTTAAACCTTTTGTAAACTCGATATCTGCTTTTTCAATTACAGCTATGTTTTCGATGTGGAGTAGTTTAATCACTGAAGCATATCCTCAATTGCCATGCAAAACTCTTCTGCTGCAGCAACGCTGTTCATAGCAAGAAAACCGGTATCATCGCCGGCAATCGAACCTACAATATTATCCATTTTCATTGAATCAATTGCTCCACATGCGGCCGGTGCAAGTCCCGGAAGTGTTTTTATAACAACAATATTTTGTGCTGTTGCGTACGATGTAACACCTTCCTTAAAAATGCTTTTTAAACGAATTTTATGATTGTGTGCTTCGGGGCGATCACTAACTGTATATCTGTATACGCCGCGTGAGCTCATCTCTTTTACCAAATGAAGCTCTCTGATGTCTCTGGATACCGTTGCTTGTGTGCTTTCAATACCAACCTTTGCGAGTTCTACAATTAATTGATTTTGCGTTTCAACATCTGTTGCTGCGATAGCGCGTAATACTGCCTTTTGTCTTTCTTTCTTCATGATTTTTACCTTTTACCTCTCTTATTTAATTATTACCCGCCATTCGGGTTATTAATTTTGATGAAATCCTATGATAGAAACTGCTATTTGTCAACCTTACAAGATAAGTATTTCTATCAGATTTTGTCACGCGTATAATATCTCCATCTTTTATATCTATCCGGTCACCGCCATCAACAGAAACATACGCAGGAATATTATGCCTTAATGCTGTCTTAATAGCAACTACTCTATCTGTAACTAAAACGAAAGATTTTGCTTCAAGCACATGTGCGCAAATCGGTGTGATAATTATGTTTTTTGCTGTTGGTTCTACAATCGGTCCTCCGGCAGACAATGAATACGCTGTTGAACCTGTTGGAGTTGCAATGATTGTACCGTCTCCTGAGAAATGTGTTATCATTTCATCATCTGCGTATATTGTCATATCAATGACCTTATTATCACCTTTTATAACTATATCATTTAGAGCAAAATCATTATAAATAATTTTATCCTCTCGTACAATCTGGGTTTCTATCATCATTCGAGTTTCTGTTGTGTAATTATTATTGTTTATTGTGCTAATTACATCAATATCGTGAACCTCCAGCTCTGCCATAAATCCTTTGCCGCCCATATTTACACCTAAAATTGGCACTTTGGAATCTGCTATAAACCTTGCTGCCCGTAAAATTGTACCGTCTCCACCAAAAGCTATAATCATTTCTGTTGCTGGCAGTTCGTCAATAAGCTTAGTAGCTTTATAACCATCCGGTAGTTTTGGTAAGGTTATTCTATCAATAAATGCAGGGCATAAGGCAACCTCTCGTCCGTTTTTGCGAAGCATGTCACCAACCGTAAATGCTGTCTTAAAGTCGGGGTCATTTTCAATATTCGGATAAAGAACAATTTTTTTGTTACTCATGCTTAGCCTTTGCTTATTATTTGACGTCTAATACTGAATGTGCTTCTTCTACCAGTGCTTTAGTGTTTATGTTAAGAGTATTTTCCTGTTCTGTTAAGTACCCTAAAAACTCTATATTTCCTTTAGGTCCTTTGACCGGAGAGTATGTTAATCCTTTTGTATAGTAACCTGCATTAGTTGCGTTTTGTATAAATGCGTCCAGTACATCAATATGTGTCTTTGGGTCTCGTACAATTCCTTTTTTGCCAACATTACCTTTTCCGGCTTCAAATTGCGGTTTTATTAGACAGATTACTTCGGCTGCTCCAAGATTATGCATTACAGGAAGCACTAATGCAAGTGAAATAAATGATAAATCCAATGTTGCTATTTCAAGTTTTTCCTGTAACATTTCAGAGGTTACATAACGGATATTTGTTCGCTCCAAAACTACAACTCGCGGGTTATTTCTGAGTGTCCATGCAAGCTGTCCGTAACCTACATCTACTGCATAAACCTTTTTTGCGTTTCTTTTTAGTAAACAGTCGGTAAATCCACCTGTTGATGCTCCGCTATCAATACATACTTTGTTTTCTACGGAAACATCGAAATATTCGAGTGCTTTTTCTAGTTTTTGACCTCCGCGACTGACAAACTTTTCACTTTCAAATATATCTAATGATTTTATGCTCATTCTACAATCCCTATTTATACTGAGGGGATTGCGGGTCAAGCCCGCAATGACAATATTTCTTTATGTTCATTTTGTTTTGTCCTG
>JAITFS010000159.1 GCA_031281195.1 Oscillospiraceae bacterium | reverse complement strand
TTGAGCAGTATCGGCAGGAGATTCTCGATGGTATCTTAGATTTTGAAGTTGAAAAAGGTAAATGGGATTACACATACCATCAACGTATGGAAAAGCAAATCCCTTGGGTTATAAACGAGTTAAAACGCAGCGAGGAGTCTCGCAGAGCAGTTGTGCTTATTCGCACAGAGCATGATATGAACACCGACGCACCTGCTTGTTTGCAGCATATTCAATATTTTATACGTGGCGGTAAGCTGCATTGTAAGGTGCTTTTCCGCTCCAACGATTCTACAAAAGCTACATTTATGAACGCTTTTGGTCTTATATTATTACAAAAACGTATTGCTGATGAGCTGAAAATGCCGGTTGGTACTTATACACACCGGGCGAACAGTTTTCACGTTTATGAGCGTGATTATGAGATGTTCGACGGGTACATAAAACGCATAAAAGCCGGTGGTGAGCTGACGTATGACTACATCGGTGAGTGGGATGAAATGATGGACGATGCAAAACCTGAGATTGCAAAAATGGTCGAAGAATTAAAGGAACGGTAGCCTTTATACCTGCCTTTTCGTGTGAAATCTTCACTTTTATACCTGCCTTTTCGTGTGAAAAAATTTTGAAATGGATTAATATATGAGTTTGCGTTTCTGTTTTCCTTGTTTGTTTGGGCTAGAAGGTCTTTGTGCTGATGAACTTAAAAGGCTAGGGTTTAACGATGTTAAAACAGAAAACGGACGAGTGACATTTAGTGGTGAGTTAAGCGATATTGCAAAAGCAAACATCAACATTCGCACAGGAGAGCGAGTATTATTAATCGTTGGAGAAGCTCCTGCAAATACATTTGATGAGTTATTTGATGCAGTACAAAGTATGTTATGGGAGGATTTCATCACAGTTGATGGAGCTTTCCCGGTAAAAGGTCATGCACTAAACTCTAACTTGCACTCCATTCCTGACTGTCAAAAAGTTATCAAAAAAGCAATTGTTGAAAGGTTAAAAGCAAAGTACAAAACAGATGCTTTGAAAGAAACTGCTGAAAAATATCCTATTCAGTTTTCTATCATGGATAATGTAGCCACTTTGTATATCGACACATCAGGAGCGGGACTTCACAAACGTGGGTACCGACCAGTAAAAAGCATAGCGCCACTTAGAGAAACACTTGCAGCAGCTATAGTTAAGCTGTCACGATATAAAGGTCGCGAGATAGTTTGCGACCCGTTTTGCGGTTCGGGTACAATACCGATTGAAGCTGCACTGGCTGCAATAAATCGTGCACCCGGCTTAAACAGAGCATTTGTCGCTGAATCATGGACATGGGTTGATAAAAATATATGGGAAATAGCAAAGGAAGAAGCAAAAAGTCGCGAGTTCAAAGGAGAATATAGGATTATTAGCAGTGACATTGACCCAAACTGCATAGAAGCTGCTAAAGAAAATGCAAAAAGAGCAGGTGTTGTGGAATATATTACATTTAATGTAGCAGATGCAACACAATATCAAACTTTCGAAAAAAGCACTCTCATTCTCACAAACCCACCCTACGGTGAAAGGGTCATGGAAAAAAGTCAAGCAGAGGATTTGTACCGAAGATTTGGTGCAGCAACACGACAGCTAGATAATTGTAAAATGTATATTTTATCGTCACATACTGAGTTTGAACGAACTTTTGGAAAAAAAGCAACAAAAAAACGCAAACTCTACAATGGTATGATAAAATGTGATTTATTCATGTATTATTGATTGGAGAAAACTAGTTTGAAACATTTATTTATCATCAACCCAATTGCAGGTGGCATGAAAGGTAACACAGAAAAGATTGAAAACGAGATAAAAGAATTTGTTGATACAATCGACGATTCTTATGAAATCTATATAACCACAGGGCGAATGGATGCGTGTCGGAAAATCATCGAAGATGCAGAGGTTGAAGAAAAACTCTATGTGTATGCATGCGGTGGCGACGGCACGTTAAATGAGTGTGCAAACGGTGCGGCTGGGCGTGATAATGTGGCAATTACACATCACCCATGCGGAACAGGTAATGATTTCTTAAAAACCTTTGGCAAAGAAAATATTGACCATTTTCGTAACTTCAAAGCGTTAAGTGAAGGTAGTGTGCAAAAAATTGACCTAATAGACTGCGATGGACGTTATGGAATAAATATATGTTCAGTCGGAATTGATGCGCGAATCGGAACGGATGTGCATAAATACAGTGGTATACCAATCATCGGGGGTTCAACCGGTTATGTCGTAGCTCTGGTTGTAAATGTGATTAAAGGTGTGGCTCGCAGATTTAAGATAAAAATGGATGAAGTAGAGATTGATGATGAGATAACTCTCGCATGTGCGTGTAACGGGCGATATTATGGTGGTGGTTTTAATCCTGTGCCTGATGCTGTACCTGATGATGGATTGCTTGATTGTTTGATAGCAAAAGGAGTATCACGTTTTGAGGTCGCAAAGCTTGTCGGTATTTATTCAAGAGGCAGGTATCATGAGCATCCACATTATTTTACATATTCGCGTTGTCATGGAATGGATATTGAAGGCGACCGTGATTTTGTTGTAAATATTGATGGTGAAGCGGTTTATACGAATAAAATCAGTTTTAAAATTATACCTAATCATCTTAACTTCATTTTCCCATCAGATTTTGCTCCATATAAATAATTTGTAAATTATACTTGCAAAATGCATCAACATCATTTATTATAGGAAATAGATTAGCACTCTCGCTTTGTGAGTGCTAAAAATAAACTGTAAAACGTGTAGAATACATTGTGTGCAAAACACGTTGAAT
>JAITFS010000122.1 GCA_031281195.1 Oscillospiraceae bacterium | reverse complement strand
CAACGGTTGTATTCAGTCTTTGCTACCTTTGCATACCCATAACCGGGTAAGTCTACAAAATAAGCTTTTTTATCTATAAGAAAATAATTTATGTGAATGGTTTTTCCCGGTGTTGAACTCACGCGGGCAAATTGTTTTCTGTTTAACAGCTTATTTATAACTGATGATTTACCAACATTAGATTTGCCTGAGAAAACTATTTGCGGTAAACCATCAGATAAAATATCCTTTGCGTTTGCAACTGATTTTACAAACTCAACATTGTGGAGATTCATAAAAATTACCTTAAATTAATGTTTTATCGAAGATTGAATAGTTTGAGATTGTTTTTTACTGTCAGATAATGGAATACTCTCTTTAACAAGCTCTTTATTAGGGAGTTTTTTCTCTTTTTTAACCTTTGTAAAATCAAGTGCAACATCGAGAATATCATCAATATTTTCTGTTGTTACAAAGTTGAGTTTACTTCTAACTGTTTGATCAATATCATCTAAATCAGGTTCGTTTTCTGATGGAATAATAATCGTCTTTACACCTGCTCTAAGTGCTGCCATAGTTTTTTCTTTAAGACCACCAATGCGCATGATACGTCCACGTAATGTAATCTCCCCTGTCATTGCAATATCACGTCTTACAGGTGCACCACTCAGTGCTGAGATTACAGCAAGACACATTGTAATTCCTGCTGATGGCCCATCTTTCGGAATTGCACCTTCCGGGAAATGTATGTGAATATCATGTGTGGTATAAAAATCAGGAGCAATATCAAGCCTGTCTGCTCTGCTTCGAATATATGATACAGCAGCTTGTGCGGATTCCTTCATAACCTCACCAAGATTTCCTGTGAGTTCCAACTTACCTGTACCAAGCAGAACATTTACTTCAACTTCAAGTACACAACCACCGGTTGATGTCCACGCAAGTCCGTTAGCGATACCTAACTCATAACCTTGTGGTATTTTTTCGGGTAAATATTTACGCACACCAAGAAATTCATCGAGCATATTTACTTCCAGTTTTATTGATTTGACCTCACCTGTTGCAAGTTTAGCTGCTGTTTTCCTGCAAACTGCCGCTATCTCACGCTCTAAGATACGAACACCTGACTCTCTGGTATATGCTGATATAATCTCAAGTAAAACTTCGTCAGTAAATCTTAACTGATTTCCTGAAATACCGTGCTTTTTACGTTGCTTTGGTACTAAGTGACGTTTTGCAATCTCAAGTTTTTCTAAATCCGTATAGCTTGTTAGCTCAATAACCTCCATCCTGTCAAGGAGAGGACGTGGGATTGTATCAACTGTATTTGCTGTTGTAATAAACATAATTTCTGATAAATCATAAGGAATTTCCATATAATTATCACGAAATGTTTTATTTTGTTCGGGGTCAAGTGCTTCCAGTAAAGCAGAAGCAGGGTCTCCTCTGTGGTCTTTGCCAATTTTGTCTATTTCATCAAGAAGCATAAGCGGGTTACTGCTACCTGCTTGTTTTAGTGCAGCAATAATTCTGCCCGGCATCGCACCTATGTAAGTTTTTCTATGTCCGCGTATTTCTGCTTCGTCATGTACACCACCTAAAGATAATCTTGCAAGCTTTCTGTTTAACGCATCTGCTACACTGATAGCTACAGAGGTTTTACCTACCCCCGGTGGACCAACTAAGCAGATTATTGCACCTTTTATCTCGGGTGATAATTGTCTGACAGCTAAAAACTCCAATATTCGTTCTTTAACCTTGTCAAGTCCAAAGTGATCATCATCGAGGATTTTACGTGCTTTAAGAATATCAATACGTTCTTTAGTTTTTATATTCCACGGGAGTTCTAAAACTGTATCAAGATAATTACGAATTACTGATGATTCTGCTGAACCAAACGACTGTTTCTCAAGCTTATCAACTTCTTTTAAGACCTTAATCTCAGACTCCGGTTCTAATCCTAATGCAACAATTTTTTCTCTATACTTTTGAAGCTCGCTTATATCTTCATCAGGCCCGTCACCAAGCTCTGATTGAATCACTCTTAGTTGTTCACGTAAAACATAGTCTCTATGGCTTCCGTCAAGCTTTGCCCGTAATTTTACATCTATTTGACGTTCAATTGTCATTACATCAATTTCACGAGCTAAAATATCACCCAACATCTCCAAACGTTTAACAGGGTCGATAGTATCTAAAATAAGCTGTTTACTTTCCGGTTTAGAATAAATATTTTGAATTATACTATCAGCTAATTTACCCGGATCTTTGATAGCATAGAGATTTACCATAGAATCCTTACCAACACCGGGAGTTATAGCTATGTATGTCTCAAACAAATGTGTAACCTTACGCATAAGGGCTTCAATTTTTGTAGAACGTCTGGTAATTACCTTTTCAGGAATTGGTTCAACCTCTGCTGTATAATATTTCTTTTCTTCAAAGATAGAAATAAGCTTTGCTCTGCAATTCCCCTCTACGAGAACCTTCATTCCACCACCGGGTATTTTTAACACTTGTTTAATAGTACAAATTGTACCAACCTTGTATAAATCACGTTGACACGGTACTTCATTAGCTATGTCTTTTTGAGCTATTAAAAATATTTTTCTGTCACTGCTTGATGCTATATCAAGTGCTCCCGTTGACATTGCCCGCTCAACATCGAAGTTAAGCAGCATATTAGGAAACACTGAAAGTCCTCGAAGTGCTAAAAGTGGTAATAACTCTGTATTAACTATATTACTTTGCATATTTATCCCTTTGTCATTTCTAGCTTGCTGATGCTGTA
This sequence comes from Oscillospiraceae bacterium, assembly GCA_031281195.1. Taxonomy (GTDB): domain Bacteria; phylum Bacillota; class Clostridia; order Oscillospirales; family Oscillospiraceae; genus WRMH01. The sequence goes on along the minus strand of JAITFS010000122.1, from coordinate 25,408 downwards.
TCTAGTTCAATATCAATTTTTGACGGTTTGCGTCTGACAATTTTTGGTGCGGCACCTTCTGTGATACACTCTTTTGTTATCGTAACTTTTTTTACCTTTTCGTCTGATGGAATGTCGTACATTATTTTTAACATTACTTTCTCTAAAACACTACGCAACCCGCGTGCGCCAATTTCCATGTCTATTGCTTTATCAGCAATAGCTTCCAGTGCATCATGAGTGTAATGAAGCTCCACATTATCGTAACCTACAAGTGTTGTAAACTGCCGTACCAGTGAGTTTTTTGGCTCTTTAAGAATACGTATCATATCATCACGTGTTAAAGGTTTAAGTGGTGCAATAACCGGCAATCTTCCGACAAGCTCCGGTATTAGACCATATTTTAACAAATCGCTTGATAAAATCTCTTCAAGAAGCTCACCAATATCTTTTTCTTTGCGGGTTTTTATTTCTGCTCCAAAACCTATGGTCTTTTTATCCAGTCTTTTTTCGATAATTTTATCAATACCTTCAAATGCACCACCGCATATAAACAAAATATTTGTTGTATCAATGCTAATATTCTCTTGTTGTGGATGCTTTCGCCCACCTTGAGGCGGAACATTTGCAATTGTTCCCTCTAAGATTTTTAAGAGTGTTTGTTGTACCCCTTCACCGGAAACATCACGGGTTATAGATACGTTTTCACTCTTTCTGGAAATTTTATCGATTTCATCAATGTAGATTATCCCACGCTCTGCTGCTTCAACATCAAAATCAGCAGCTTGTAACAATCTAAGTAAAATGTTCTCAACATCATCTCCGACATAACCTGCTTCGGTTAACGTTGTAGCATCAGCAATTGCAAATGGTACTTTTAGTGTACGAGCCAGTATTTGTGCAAATAATGTTTTACCACTGCCTGTCGGTCCAATGATTAATATGTTGCTTTTTTGCAGTTCTACATCATTATCTGTTTGAAATAGCAAACGTTTATAATGATTGTACACAGCAACAGACAGAGCGATTTTAGCATTTTCTTGACCAATTGCATAATCATCAAGTATAGCTTTTATCTCAGATGGTTTAGGTAGATACCCGAAGCTCTCGATTATCGTTTCCGCATCTAATCTATCATTAGATATATGAGCTCTGTCATATCCTACTATTCCTACACAAACAGCTACACACTCATTACATATATATGATGATCCTTGTCCGGCTATAATACGATCTACTTCATTTTGCGACTTCCCGCAGAAACTGCAATGGACACCTCTGCTCATATCTTCAAACTTTGTCATAATTCACCTTTTTATCTTTTTGAAATTACATTGTCGATTAAACCAAACTCCATAGCCTCCACGGCTGTCATAAAGTTATCACGTTCAGAAGCTTCACGTACCACATCAATTGTTTTACCGGTGTTATCCGCAAGAATTTTGTTTAGCTGCTCTTTAAGAGCCAATATTCTCTCAGCATGAATTTGAATATCTGTTACCTGCCCTCTAAAACCACCAATTGGCTGATGTATCATTATCTCAGAGTTTGGTAGTGCAACACGTTTGCCTTTTGCTCCCGATGAAAGCAAAAATGCGCCCATGCTTGCAGCAAGACCTATACATATTGTTGAAACGTCACATTTTATATATTGCATGGTATCATAAATTGCAAATCCTGAAGAAATTGAACCTCCGGGACTGTTGATGTAAAATTGAATGTCTTTATCAGGGTCTTGTGCTTCAAGATAAAGCATTTGCGCAACAACCAAGCTTGCTGTTGTATCATTTACATCCTCACTGAGGATAATAATGCGGTCATTTAATAATCTTGAAAATATATCATACGAACGTTCTCCGCGTGAGGTTTGTTCAACTACAATTGGTACTAAACTCATTATTGTCTCTCCTTTAATCCTTTATTATCTAATTATTTTCAGAACTTTCTTCTTTTTTCGCCGTTGTTGATTTTTTTGGTGCTGCTTTTTTTGCTGTAGGCTTTTTCTCCGCAGCTTCCGGTTTGGCCGGTTTTGGTTTTGATTTTGTAATCTTAGCTGAGTCTGTAACTATTTTAGCAGCAGCTTTAAGCTTTAAGTCACTTGCAATATCTTTTTTTGGAACTCTTTCTTTTATTTGTTCGACTTCCATTTTATACAGTTCAGCAGCCTCTTTGTATTCCTCTTCGATTTGTTCATCTGTAATTTCAATATTTTCAAGCTCTGCAATTTTTTCAAGAGCTAGAGTAGCTTTTACTTGTTGTTCTGCTTGCAGACGAACTCTTTCTTTGTAAATCTCCGGAGTAATTCCAAGCATTTGCATATACTGGGCAGGTTGCATACCATAAGAGGACATCTGACGGTTAAAGTTATCCATCATAACATCCATCTTTTCATCTATCATTGTTTCCGGCACATCACCCTGCATTGATTCTATGACCTGCTGCATTAACTCATTTTCAAAGACCTCGTTTACCTCTTCCATTCGTGATTTTTGAAGATTTGCTTTGATATCATCTTTATACTCTTTTAATGTATCAAACTCTGAAACATCTTTAGCAAACTCATCATCAAGGTCAGGTAATATTTTTTCTTTTAACTCATTAAGCTTTACTTTAAAAATAACAGGTTTTCCTGCGAGGTCTTCTTTATACTGTTCAGGGAAAACAAGGTCTAAATCACGTTCTTCACCAATTTCCATACCTACGATTTTTTCTTCAAATCCCGGTATAAATGATCCGGAACCAAGTTCCAGCTCGTAGTTTTCACCTTTTCCACCTTCAAATGCTACACCATCCACAAAACCTTCAAAATCTATGATTGACGTATCTCCATCCTTTGCTGCGCGGTCAACTTTTTCTATACGGGCATTTCTTGTACGTATCTTTTCAATCTCAGCGTCAATTTCTTTGTCAGGTATGTCGATACTTGGTTTTTCTGCACTAAGCCCTTTGTACTCGCCAATAGTAATCTCCGGATACAAAGAAACCAAAAGTGTTATCTCCGCACTTTTAGTATCATCCTTAACGTCAAAATCTGTAACCTTTGGGTATCCTACTACCTTGTACTCGGTGTCTTTCATTGCAAAACGCAGCACCTCCGGTAATAATGCATCCATTGCATCGCCTAAGAACATCTCCTTACCATACATACGTTCAATGATAGCACGTGGTGCTTTTCCTTTACGAAATCCCGGAACTGAAATGCGATTTCTGTTCTTTAGGTATGCTTCGTTTATAGCAGCTTCCAACTCCTCCGGAATTACCTCAATGATAAACTCAGCTTCATTTTTGTCTTTTTTCTCACTACTCTTTAAGTTCAACTATCTTTCCTCCTGATACGTGCAATTAGATTAATCTTTATTAGTATGTACATTAACATGCACAACTATGCGATAGTATCATAAATACTATATAAAAGCAAACAAAATCATGCAGGACATTGATAGTTCCTGCAAAGGTTTATCTCAAGCTTTATTTGCTTAATCAAACTCAATCGCACTAAATGTATATTGGTCTCTTCCGTTTTGTTTAGACTTATAAAGCATCTCGTCTGCTCGTTTAATAAATGGATCAGCAGCACTAAACTCTGTAACCTTTCCGGTAGCAACACCAATTGAAGCAGTGATATGCGTAGATACTTCGCTTGCTTTATGCTCAATGTTGCTTGCATGAATACTTTCGATTATCTTTTCGGCAATAGCTATAGCACCGGCTTCATCTGTGTTTGGCAGTACAACAACAAACTCCTCACCACCATAACGGGCAACAAAGTCCTCAGTACGCATGACACACTTAGATAGAACCTCTGCGATTTTGATAAGGCAAACGTCACCGGCATCATGTCCGTAAGTATCGTTATATTTCTTAAAGTAGTCAATATCTATCATCATTACGCTAAGCTCACCACCTGCACGAGCAAGCGAACCAATGACCTTAACCATAGTTTCATCAAAGTAACGTCTATTGTAAATACCTGTAAGACCGTCAAGATATACCTTTTTATTTTCAATTTTCATTAAATAACGCTTAACAACGTTTGCCATCATAAGTGATACCGAACGAAGTATTGTAATTTCTTCTTCTGTGATAATCTGGTCTTGCATTAAACTATCTATTGAGAATAGTCCCCAAAGCTGTCCATCCATAAAGACAGGAATAATAGTCATTGATTTTGCACTTAATGGTTTTAGTATTTCGCGGTAATTTGACGGCATTTCTGTGATTGTACCACTTACAACATCACCACTGCGGAATACAGCCATTAAGTCCTGGGCATCTTTTTCATTAGATGCTCTGATTTTCTTCGGAATGTTTGATCTGTGCTTTGCGTAATCATTTAACCAGCTATACTCACGGGTAAATGTGATTTCTTTTTCATCTTCTTTACTTTGCCAAAGGTGGACACGGTCAACCTCCAGAGATTTACCAAGAAACTCCAGACCTGCAATAATCGGTTCGCGAATCTCCTCCTCCTCGTCAATTTCGAGAAGAATAATGGATGCTTCGTTAACAGCTTCGAGAAGTGTATCACGTTTTGCAATACTCTCAATCATAGTATCTAAACGGTTTTCAATACCCTTACAAGTTAAATGAGAAACAATAATCGATATGATTAATACAGTGAGTATAATCAAAGCTCCTCTTAGTAAAAAGAAGAACATTTGACTTTCTGCTTCTGCCGAAGAAACTCCCACTAACATCATTCCTACGATATTAAAATTATTATCATAAATTGGTGTAATTCTGGAGAATATTGTGGTATCTATGAAGCTAAGCTGGCCTTCATAAGTTCCACCATTCATTACTATCTCAAGAATCTCATTTTGTGTAGCCGTACCAGCATTTGATAAAGCAGGAAATCTTAATGTTGAAGAAATACTTGTGCTTCCTTCAAAAATAGTAATCTCACTACCGGCACTCTCTTGAAGTGAGAGTGCAAATTGACGTTGGTTCATGCTGTAACCAATAGAAATCATACCGAACACATTTCCTTCATCGTCTGTTATCGGCATACTTGTGCTAATCCTAAGTGGTTCCAAAGCTCCGGGTGTTATAGCTGTTACAGTCTCACCTGCGAGAGCTGTATTTATTTCAGATTGATCTGATAAATTGTCACCAACGTTATCAATATCATGTGTTCTTAATAAAACATTACCTTCAACATCAACAACAATGCCATAATCTAAACCGGATAATTGTTTTTCGGCTAACATTATTTCTACGAGAGTATTATAATCATGTTCAAAAAACGCTTCAATAAAATCCAAATTATCTGTCAGCCTGGTTGCAGAAGCTCTGGTTGTGACAGATATATTTTCTATTTCTATTTCAACAACCGACTTACTGTTGTCGATTCTTTCACTCATTGAGGTGCTGAGTCTTGTGTCATAAAAATACATCGACGAAATAAGCACGGATATTCCGCAAAACAAAGAAAGTAATATAACAGAAGCCATGACTTTAATTCGTATACCGATTTTCTTCATAGTTCACCCTTTATTCCGGGGTTTATTTAATCGTCTAAATCGAAATCTATCACTGGCGATGGACTCAACGGTGGTTCCGTGGGTGGTGCAGGCTGTGGTACATCTATAGCAGATCGTGCAGCTTGCCTAAATCTAACTCTTGATTTTTTTATCTCTTCTAAGGCTGTTGCTAAAGCACTCTCAGTACGTGACATTGCATCATCTACATATTCATTTGCTACACGGCGTATTTCGTTTGATGAAGTTTCAGCATAAGAAATCATTTCATTGCTTTTTGCTCTGGAAGCTCTAATAATCTCCTGACTGTCAATGAGTTGCCTTGCTTGTTCCTCTGCTGTTCGTTTTATTGCTTCTGCTTCACGTTTCGCATTATTGATAAAATCAGCACGTGCATCAAGTAATCTTTTTGCTTCTGCTATTTCAGTTGGGAATGCTCCTCTGATTTCGTCTAATATATCCAGTGCTTTATCACGGTCAATAACGCATTTTTCTGCACCGAGCGGAACTCCCCAAGCCTCTGTTACCATCGTATGGAGCATATTGAGCATTTCCGGTATTCTGCTGCTCACCTAAACATCATCCCTTCGCTTTCAACTTTTCGTATCACATCATCAATAATCTCATGTGGTACAAATGTTTTTAAATCATCACCGTATCTTGCCATTTCTTTTACCGCAGATGAACTTATATACGTATACTTTTCGCTGGATGGTATAAAAAGTGTTTCTATTTTTGAGTCAAGCTTTCTATTTATTAACGCTATTTGAAACTCTTTGTCAAAATCTGATACAGCTCGTAAGCCTTTTATTATTACCTTTGCATTTTTGTGTTGCATGTATTTAACAAGTAATTCCTCAGAAGAATCCACAACTACGTTTTTATATCGAATAACTGCACGCTGTATAAAGTCAACTCTCTCCTCACGGTTAAAGAGGGGGTTTTTATCTGAGTTAATCATGACACAAACATAGAGCTTATCAAAGAGCGAAGCTGCACGTCTTATTATGTTAAGATGACCTAGAGTGATTGGATCAAAGGAACCCGGATATACTGCAATACTCATTTTTCATTATCAACTTCTAGTGATTTTTACTATTTTAATTTTGCCGTATTTATACTCTTTTTGCAACAGATACGGCGATTTTATTTCAGATATAAACGCATCTAATCGAGATTCACAAATCATTATACCATTTATATTAAGTTTGTCAAACTCAATTATTTTATTTATTGTCTTATTTACAAGCGATGTATCATAAGGGGGATCTAAGAAAATACAGTCATACTTCTCATCACTTTCAAGAAAACGCAAAACCTCACGGTTGTGTACCTTTGCGTTACTTAAAAAACAGCATGTTTTTAAGTTTTCGTAAATGAGTTTAGTCGCATTTGAGTTAGAATCTACAAAAACAACCGACTCCGCTCCTCTTGACAATGCTTCAATACCAAACTGACCTGTGCCTGCATACAAATCAAGGAACTTTCGTCCTTCAATATCAAACTGAATAATATTAAATACAGCTTCTTTTACCATATCACTTGATGGTTTGATGTCATTATCAATGATTGTATTTAACTTTCGACCTCTTGCTGATCCGCTAATAATTCTCATATTTATTATAATCCATTTCTAATATTCTGAAAGTATTAATAAACTTTAACTCTCGAGCATTGTTTTTGATCTTAGTTTTCTATGGTATTCTACCACAAATCTATGCGTTTCCTCTTGAATTGAACCAATAAATGCATAAGCGGCAGGATTTGATGCTAAGCCTATTTCTTCTCCATCGGGTGATATTAACGCTCTGGTTCTGTGTTTTGCGTCCTTTACCATTCCAAAAACGGGGACATTTATATTTAAGTCTTGTAAAATACTACGCACTGCTGATGCATGATTAGCACCACCATCTATGAGCATCAAATCAGGCAAAATCGAAAACTTTTCATCATCAGCAAGATAACGTTTTATACGTCTTGAGACAATCTCTTTCATACTGCCGTAATCATCTTGTTTTCTTTTGGATTTTATCTTAAATCGTCTGTAATCACGTTTTAACGGTTTTCCGTTAATAAAAACTGTCATTGAACCAACTATATCTGATGCTCCTGTGTTTGAAATATCATACGCTTCAATACGCTCGGGTGTTTTTTCAAGTTTTAATGCTTTTCTTAACCATTCCTGTGTTTTTAGCATTTTCTCTTTGTATAACTGAGCGTGTTCTTCTATTGGTTCTTCCTTAAAAAATTGTTTTTGTTCAAGCACCTTGATAGCTTTTATTCTGTCTCGCAGTACCGCAGCCTGCTCATATAAAAGATTATTCGATGCTTCTTCCATTTCGTTTGTTAATCGTTTAATTAAGCTGCCTGTTTTTCCTTGAAAAATATCTATTGCCGCTGCTATCGAGTTTCGGTATTCATCTGCTAAATCAGCTCTCTGACAAAAACCCAAACAGTTCCCCATATCATAGTTTAAGCATGGTCTTGTAGTACCGATAATACGTTTAATGTTTTTTCCGCATGTAGGTAATTTTAAAGCTTTACTAACCTCTGCTATAGCCCTGCGTGTGTCTGTCCTTCCGCCAAAAGGCCCAAGATACAATGCTCCATCATCAACAGGATTTGATACAATCTTAAACTCAGGATATTCCTTACGTACATCAACTCTAATAACAGGATATCCTTTATCGTCACGAAGTTTAACATTATATTTTGGTCGGCACTCTTTTATAAGTGAGTTCTCAAGTAATAAGGCTTCAAACTCTGATTCAACTACTATTGCATCAAAATCTTCAATCTTTGTAGTCATCGCTTCGGTTTTACCGTCATGTTCACGGTTAAAGTAACTGCTCACACGGTTTTTTAGTCTTGAAGCTTTACCAATATAAAGCACTTCATCAGCATCATCCTTCATGATGTAAACACCGGGGAGCTGTGGTAGTTTTAGTGCTTTTTCTTTTAAATCGTTCATTTTTATATCCTGCTTATCACGGGCGACCGGGGACGGTCGCACTTATATGGATTTTCTTTTATCACGGGCGACCGGGGACGGTCGCCCCTACATAGATTATGCAATAAATCAATCGTAGCTTACGTTTTTGCCGATTTCTCTTAGCATGACAAAAATTGGGAATTGCAAACTGTATAGACCTGTTTTTTTGTCACTGCTTTCTTCTTTATACTTTACCTCAATTACTCTGCCAAGCAATTCATCTTTAATGCTCCAAAACTCATCACGTTGTTCATCAGTCATACCGGAGCCAACATTTAATGAGTTGCCCTTATAATCTACAACAAAAGCCCCAAGCTTCCCTGTTAATCTCCCTGAACCCTCTTCTACTGCAATAACTTTAAGGTCAACGGTATAGAATCTTTTTATTTTTAAGATACCATTATGTCTTTTGCAATAATATTTTGAATCGCGGTTAAGCATTAGCCCTTCTTTGTCTTCACGCACCATTTTATCAAGCAACTCATCTATAACAGACGTATCATTACCGGTATATAAAATACTTACAACAGCAAGTGAATTAATCTCTAACAATTTGATTTTATTTTTTATTTCTTCTAATTGAACGAGCCGTTCTTTATATGTTAATAAGCTCTCACCATTTGCAAACTCAGCTATTGGTAATAAATCAAAGATAATAAATTGCATACAGCTTTTATCAGCATCATCTTGTCCTAATAAACCTGTTCCAATCCTAAAGTTTTCATTATCGGATAACCCGTCATCATTTTTCCTTACAAGCTCACCATCTAAAACCCAATTGTTTGGTTCATCAAAAAGTCTTCCAATATCATTGATAATATGATTTAATCCAACTATTTCCTTACCCTGTCTGCTTAAAATCTTACCTTCAAAAAATGTACCACGTACACCATTTAATTTCTCAGTTAAGGAAAACCACTCTCCATCCTTTAATTGATACTTTTCTATACTATAAGATTGTTGCACTTCCCATTGTGGAATGAACTCCTTACCAAGTGCTTTGTTAACTGACTTCACATCACAGCCTAATTTTGCACTTTTCGTAATTATAGATGAGTAAAACTTTTTCATTTCTTCATCTTGCTCATTTAAAAATGACCTGATATTGGCTATCACTTCATCACTACCTGTGTTGTTAGCCAGTATGTACTCCATCATCTCAGGGAAGTTTTCAAACTTCATTGTAGCTTCTTTATCTGTGATTTTTGCTATTTTCTTTTCTGATATGCCGGTTATTAAAAACGGATTTAACAGATACTCCAGATATAGTGTAACTCGTTCTCTGTCTTTATTTGCAATTAAAATGTCTCGTTTCTTTAGACTTGATGCAGTATTTGTTAAAATATAAAACAAATCTCTAACATGCTTGTCTTCTAAGTAAAAATCCATATTTATCCTCCTAAAAAGCGTTATTTTATATTAAGTCCGGTGTATCTATAATTTTTATTTTTGCTTGTTTTTGTGTTATACAACATACATAATTTTCTGTTTTATAAATTGTTTTATCTAATAAATCATCTGCACTTATTTCTGAAAAATTCGTAGCTATTCCCTGCCCTGTTTTTTTTACATAACTTTCTTTAATAGTCCATATCTCTGTAAAATATTCATCCGGTTTTTTCGATTTTATGTAATTTTTATATTCACTTTTTGTTAAAACTTTTTTTGCAACAGCTTCTGATACCGGAGAAATATGTTGGATATCTACACCAATTTCTGTATTGGAAATCGCACATGCTACAGCATTGTCACAATGACTTAGATTAAAATATATTTTCGAATAATCTATTAAAAAGGGTTTACCTGTACTTTCTTTACCTCTAAATCCAAATATCACAGCTTCATTAATTCCATATTGTTCTTTTAATGCTATTCGGAGTAGTAAATAAGCAGCAATTGAGGTGTTTTGCCTATACTTTAGCTTATATTTTAGAACTTTTTCGCGTCTTTGGTTTGATAGTAAGCTATCCGCTCTGATGAGAAAATCATCACCTAAACTATCAACTTTATCAAATATATATAACATTATATTTGCATTATACCATAAAATTATGCTACTCTGTGAGTATGAAATTATCAGGTGCAGAAATTTTAATACAAGAACTCATCAAACAAGGTGTTGAGATTATTTTTGGCTACCCCGGTGGTTATGTCATAGATATTTATGATGCTCTTTATGAAAACACTCAAAAAATCAACCACATACTCACCGCTCACGAACAAGGAGCAGCTTTTGCTGCTGATGCATATTCCAGAGTGTCAGGTAAGGTTGGCGTAGTTCTTGCAACAGGAGGGCCGGGTGCAACTAACTTAATTACCGGTATTGCAAATGCATATCTTGACTCTGTGCCTGTTGTTTTTATAACCGGAAATGTTGCTGTACCAATGCTTGGGCAAGACTCATTTCAAGATATTGATATAGTTGGTGTGACACTACCGATTGTTAAGCATAGTTATGTTGTAAGAGATGTAAACGATTTACAGCAAACAATTATAGATGCGTTTGAAATAGCAAACAGCGGCAGAAAAGGCCCTGTCCATATTGATATACCAAAGGATGTGCAAAAAACAGCTTGTGAGTACATTTCAGATAAAGCAAATAAAAATATACTAAAAATCGAAGATAAAAATCAAGATATATGTTTAGCAGGAATAAATGAAGCAGTTAAACTCATATTAAACAGCAAACAACCATATATTTATTGCGGTGGTGGTGTTACAGCATCTAATACCGGAGATGAACTTATCGAGCTGTCAAAAATGCTTGGAGCTCCTATTGGTATGAGCATGATGGGTATTGGTGCAGTTCCGGGTTCTTATGAGTTAAACCTTGGTATGAGTGGTATGCACGGCAGGTATGCTTCAAATATGACAAAATCAGAAGCTGACCTTATAATTGCACTTGGAATACGCTTTTCCGACAGAGCAACAGGTGCAGCCAGTAAATACTCCAATGATACAAAAATAATCCACATTGATATTGATAAAGCGGAAATTGGTAAAAATATTTATACTGATGTTAGTATCAACGGTGATTTAAAAGAAATATTGCCAAAGCTTATAGAAGGTCTTAAAAAAGAAAAACTTATACCAAATAAAAAATGGATTGAAGCTATAAACTCCCATAAAAAACAAGATAATAAGCCAAAAAACGATGATTTTTCACCTGAAAATATTATTAACTCTATAAGTAATCATTTTGATAAAAACACAATAGTCACAACTGATGTTGGTCAGCACCAAATGTGGACAGCACAGTATTATGGTTTTGAAAAACCTCGAACCTTTATAAGCTCGGGTGGGCTTGGTGCAATGGGTTATGGAATGGGTGCAGCTATTGGAGCTTGTTTCGCATATAATAAAAAGCGCACACTTTTAATTACAGGTGACGGTAGCTTTGGTATGAACCTCACTGAGCTTGCAACAGCAGTTTCGCACAGCTTGCCAATAACAATTATTCTTATAAATAACAATTCACTTGGAATGGTGCGACAATGGCAAACATTATTTTTCCATAAACATTATTCAAGTACAACACTTGATCGTAGAACAGACTTCCCCGCTCTTGCAAAAGCATTTGGAGCAGATGGTATTGTTGTGTCTAATCTTACAGAATTGGATAAAGCTCTGACTAACTCTCCGGTGGATAGTCCATATATAATTGAGTGTAAAATTGACATAGATGAGCAGGTGTTACCAATGATTCCACCCGGTGTTGGTGTATCAGGTATGATTTTGTAGAGGAGAATTATGGAAAAGTTTACAGTTGGTATAATAGTTTCTAATCATTTTGGTGTTTTAAACCGTGTTGCAGGATTATATGCAAAACGTGGATATAATATTGACAGCCTGGCTGTTGGAGAAACAGATGATCCAAAATACTCACGTATGACCATAGTTTCCACCGGTGATGACTATACAAGAAATCAAGTTGTTGAACAGCTTAAAAAATTACAAGATGTAAAAATGGTAGTTCTTTTGGAAAATGATAAATCAGTTTCAATCGAGCACATGTTAGTTAAGCTAAAACTTGATAATGAAAGCAAAGCTGAAATAAGCGAGTTTATTAACAGCTACAGCGGTAATGTAATGGATTTTGGTGAAGATTTTATTACCGCTGAAATCTCAGGCAATGCTGAAAAAATAGAAAGATTTATTAAAGCAGCAAAAGAAATCGGCATACTTGAAATATGCCGATCAGGTCTAATATCATTATCTCAAGGAAAAAATGCCTGGTAGCGATCGAAAGCCAGATAATTACCTCTGTGTGCCCAAAATAACCATTCGGTAAAACCGGCATCATATACAGCTTGAATTTGAGCAGCATATTCATCAGGACCATAAACCATCCAAAAACCTTCAGGTAAAAAGTCATCATTAGAACCCTGTAAATAAGGTCTTATTTCTGCTACATCAACTCCCGGATTATTAGAGGTAAATAAATCCACATGCCGCCTATAGTGTTGTAAGGTGTTATAAATAACACCGTGTGGATCTAATGCAGGGCGTGGGAATAATACACCGTTAATTAGTGAACCTGAACCATTACCATGAGCACCTCTTCCCTCGTGTGCAAAGTGTGAGGGATATATCATTGGTGAAATTGCATCTACTAATGGTAAAAGAGACTGCACATTTTGCCCCAAAAGTCTTGAATCAGTTGTGCTCAAGCCAGCTATTGCGAAAATATCAACTGATATTCTTACCCCAACTCCACGTAATGTATCGCGCATAAAAGAAACAAACTCGGTTATTATAGGAGCAAACTCGTCTGCATTGGGTAAATCCCTGTCACTTAATGCACCACCTACAGCAAAACGTACAAAGTCTAATTGTATTTCATCAAAACCCATTCTTGCTGCTTCTAAAGCAATTTCAGCCAGATACTCCCAGTTTTCTTTAATAAACGGGTTTAACCATCTGACACCGGCGTTATCGCTCCAAACATTACCGTTTCTATTACGGACAGCATTTTGTGGTTGCCTGACAGTACCAATCGGGTCTTTAAAACAAGCGAGTCTTGCAATAGTGTATATATCACGGCTTTTTAACTCCGCAACTGTTGCTGTATGATCAGGTAAAACATTTTCAGCTCTTTCGGGACGCCATGCTGCAAAATCATCATTTGTTAAATGTATGACTTGACCTTCTTCATTTTTTATATCAAGAACCATTGTATTTAAAATAGAGTTTTCAATTAAATCGAAAAGCTCATTCATATAAGTGCTGTTACCATAGTGTTCAACACCAACCCAAATACCCCTAACCTCTACTCGTGGTGGTAAATTGGGAATAAAAGGAGTAGGTTCAATAGTTGGAGTAGGTGTCGGAGTTACTACCAAATCACCATTTGGGGGTTGGTCATCATCAGGGTCATCACCAAAACGCCCCGGTGCTCCTGCCATTCCTTGCATAAAAAGTATAACTGTCGTTATTACAAAAGCAGCCACTATAACAATCGAAAAGACAGGAACTTTATTTTTCTTTCGGTTCTTTTTACTGTTGTAATTTCGCATAAAAATAATAATAGCATATATTCTTGATTATTTCAATTATCTATGCTAAATTATAAAAGGAATTGTATTTGGAGGGTATTTATATGAGTGTACATAAAGTTAGCACCACAGATAAATCTTCAGAGGACACTATAGCACTTGAGCTAATGGAGTTTACCATGGCAGGTAATTCCTTTGGAATTAATGTGGCAAAGGTCACAGAGATTATGCGTGCTGTTAAGATAACACCGATGACACTTTCGCATCCATGTATCGACGGTGTATTTAAGCCGCGTGGTCATCTTATAACGGTAATAAATCTCCCAAGATACATGGCACTTGCCGAAAATGAGCACCCTGAGAGTGACATGTTTATGCTAACAAACTTTGATAATGTAAATGCCGCATTTTTAGTGCATACAGTTGAAGGAATGCACCGTATAAAATGGAGCAATGTAGAAAGACCATCATCAATTATTTATGGAGCAGATGACAGTGTTATTACAGGTACAACAAAAATTGATGACCGTATTATTACAATAATTGACTTTGAAAAGGTTTTGTACGATATAAATCCTGAAACCGGATTGCAGATTTCGGAGGTTCATCGTATGGGTGAGCGTGAAAATTGTCAAAAACCGGTTGTGGTTGTTGAGGACTCAGTCTTTTTACGTCGTATGCTTCTACAATCACTCGAAGCAGCAGGTTATACAAATATAAAGGAATTCGATAATGGTCAAGACGCCTGGGATTATTTGCAAAAATGCCGTAAGGATTCACTTGATAATGTAACCCCAATTGAAAAAAAGGTTTCAATTATCATTACAGATATAGAAATGCCCCGTATGGACGGGCATCATCTTACAAAACTTATAAAAGGCGACGATTTATTGTCAAAAATCCCGGTTATTGTGTTCTCCAGCCTTATTGATGATACACAAAAACATCAAGGTGAAAAACTCGGTGTTAATGCTCATTTATCAAAACCGCAGATTGGTAAACTAGTCAGCACCATTGACGAGTGGATTTTGTAGCACATTTTTAGCTATCCCCTCAGCATCCAGTGAAAACATCTTCATAAGTTCTTCAACTGTTGCCGGTGGAATTATAGCCTTACCTAAATTAAGAGGAATTATTTGCTTATTAAGATTGGCACTTGAGAAATCGAGTGCTAATTTTGATGCAACTGAACCGTTTGAAACACATTCCTCAATTACGAAAATAGTATTTATTTCACCAATTAGCTTAGATAATAATCCCACAGATACATCACTAATTTCAATGAGTTTTATCACGCTTACATTTATACCCTGCTTATCTAAAAGCTTAGCAGCTTGCATTGTATTTTCGATCAACCTACCATAAGAAATCAATACAGCATCCTTACCTTCTCTAAGCAAAGCGGGTTCATAAGAAGCTTTTTTTGTCGCGTAACATTCACAACCACCTCGCGGGTAACGTATCACAACCGGACCATTACAATCATACAATGCATAATGCAAAATATGTTTAATCTCAGATACTGATGACGGGCAAAGAACCTTAAAGTTTGGCATTTGCAGGAAAATACCAACATCAAAAACCCCCTGATGTGTTTTTCCGTCATCAGCAACAAATCCTGCACGGTCAACAGCAAAAACAACATGTTGATTAGTTAAACTAATATCGTGAAAAAGCATATCATAAGCACGCTGAATAAATGTTGCGTATATCGCGCAAACAGGTTTCATACCTTGCTTTGCCAAACCTGCCGCCATAGTTACAGCATGTCCCTCCGCAATTCCAACATCAAAAAATCTATCTGAAAAAATCTCTGCAAACTCATCAAGACCTGTACCTGACTGCATTGCTGCTGTTATAGCACAAATTCGTTCGTCTTTTTTTGCAAGATTTATAAGCTCTTCTCCAAGCGCTGTACCAAATGATTTGGCAGGAGCTTCACTTGGTTCTCCGTTTTTTATATCAAAGCATGGTACTCCGTGATATATTTCAGGATTTTCTTCTGCAAACTTATATCCCTTTCCTTTTGTTGTGACCAAATGTATAAGTGTTGGCTTTGACATATCTCTTGCAGTTTTTAAGAGCTTACAAACCTCTTTGATATTATGTCCATCGGCAGGTCCAAGATAAACAAATCCCATGTTTTCAAACATACTGAGGGGTAAAAGTGCTTCCTTGATACCTGTTTTCATTTTTCTCAATGAACGATCAATTTTTTTTCCAAAAAACGGTATTTTTGCAATTGTTTTACGATATATTTTTTTAAATGATAAATAATATCGACGAACTCTTAAACGTGACAGGTGCATAGCAAGTCCACCGACATTCTCTGCAATTGACATCTCATTATCATTTAAGATAACAATTAACGGTTCTTCGCTGTGCCCTGCGTCAGATAATCCTTCGTAAGCTAGCCCTCCGGTCAAAGCACCATCACCAATAAGAGCTATTACAGAATAATCTTTTTTCATTGCTGTTCTTGCTCTAGCCATTCCAAGAGCAACAGACACAGAGGTTGATGCATGACCCGATATAAAAGCATCATGTTCACTCTCGTCAGGATCGGGAAACCCGGACACACCGTTATAATTTCGCAGATTTTTAAACTTATCCGCTCTGCCTGTTAAAATCTTATGCGGATAACATTGATGCCCGACATCAAAAATAAGCCTATCATTAATTGTGTTAAAAACGTTGTGAATAGCAACAGTGATTTCTACAACACCAAGATTTGAAGCTAAATGTCCGCCTGTTTTTGATACATTTGTCAGTAAAAAAGCACGCAAGTCCTCACATAAATCGTAAAGCTCTGCAATACTCATATTTTTTATATCACTATATGAACCAAGTCTATTAGTAATTTCCATAATGAAAAGCAGTCTAGCACAAACAGATGATAAAATCAAATATTGTGCTAATTATAAAAAATATCATAAAAAATATGCATACTTTAAACACAATACACGATATTTTGCATGTTTATTTAATATTTCATAAAAAGCATTGACATATATGTGTATTTCTATGATAATGAACTATTAAATCATTAAAGAAAGTTGTTGATAGATTATGAGTAATACAAAAAAACCCGCTATTCTGGTGGTTGATGATGAAAAAATGAATATCATTGCACTGACAAGTATTCTTGGCGAGGACTACAAAATATATGCCCTTATAGACAGTCGTGAGACTATAGAAATCGCAGAGAATGAAAAACCTGATGTAATTCTGCTCGATATTCTTATGCCTGAAATGGATGGGTATGAGGTTATTACTGAACTAAAAGCTAATGAATTAACAAAAGACATACCAGTTATATTTATTACCGGATTAGACACAGAAAAAGCTGAAGAAAAGGCATTTCAGCTGGGGGCGGCAGATTATATCACAAAACCCTTCCACTCCTCTGTTGTAAAGCTTCGAATCAGAAATCAAATCGAATTAAATCTTAAAGAGGAGTTACGCATTGCAAAGGAACAAGCTGAGCATAGTAATCGTGTTAAAAGTGAGTTTCTGTCTCGAATGAGCCATGAAATGCTAACACCTATGAACGCTATAATTGGTATGTTAGATATAGCAAAGCTTTATCCTGAACGCCAGGAGGAGTGTTTTCAAACTATTGAATCATCATCTAAGGAGCTGCTTACTCTTGTTAATGATTTGCTTGATGTGTCTGATATGGAGTTTGGCACTCTAAGGCTTAACAAAACAATTTTCTCATTTAAAACAATGCTGCATGCTGTGTTAAAAAAATCTGTACATTTCGCTAATATGAAAAACCAGTTTATCGACTATACTATTGATTCAACAATTCCAAGCGAGTTAATTGGTGATGAGAAGCTTTTATCAAAGGTTGTATATAATCTGTTGTTAAATGCAGTTAAATATTCTCCGGATAATAGTGAAATACTCTTTGGGGCATATCTGGTGAGCGAAAATGACGATTCAATAACAGTAAAGGTCACTGTTTCCGACGATGGAATAGGTATATCGGATGAACAAAAAGAAAGCATTTTTGAAGTGTTTGAGCAATCTAATGCCAGTAATGCAGCAAAGCAAAGCGGATTGGGAATCGGCCTTGCTTTGTCGAAGCGTATATTAAATCTAATGGACGGTAATATTACTGTAGAATCTGAACTTGGTAAAGGCGCAAAATTCGAATTTAATTGTGTGCTAGAAAAATCATAAAAACAATTTGTTTAACTCTACAAGTATAATGCAATGAGAAAAGCACTGACTAATGCGATGTTATATTTTTGAATTATTTTTGTTATGTTTCGAAGCAGCTTTATAAGTATAATGCAATGAGAAACAGAGCAAAAAGAATCAAAAATATAATATCGCTTGTTAAGCGTAGTCTCCGGTATATTCGACTAATGTAACACTATTAACACCGTCTGTTTCTCTAATTTTATCAACAAATGAGGTATCACCGGCACGTACTCGGACTTGTGCTGTGGTCTCTGAATACTCTTGATTTGTGGTTTTATTTTTGACACGGGTGTTTAGCGGTTTTAATAATTCCTTAACAGCTTCTTCAGATTCATGCTTGTAACGAACAATCAAAAGATAGCTGTGTTTTTCAAGACGAACAAGTGTAAGCACAATGTACACAATAGCAATAAACCCTGTGCCAATTAAAGCAACTGTATAAAGCTGTGCACCGGCAGTTAGTCCCACAGCAACTCCCCAGAAAAGAAATCCTACATCCAAGGGGTCTTTTACAGCCGCACGGAAACGTACAATACTAAGTGCACCAACCATACCAAGTGTTAGAACAAGGTTTGTACCAATCGTTATGATAATCAATGATGTAACAACGCATACCATTACTATGAGCATATTAAAACGCACACTATACACAACACTTGTGTTGAAGTAACGGTATACAAGGAAGATTGCAATTCCGCAAATAAAAGCTACCGAGAGGTTTATCAGCACCTGCTGACCGGTTAGGGCTTCAAGTTGTTGTGGGGTTGATAAAATATCCCCAAAGATTTCGCGTAAACTCATTAAACTAATCAATGTCTCATTTCCCTTTCACGTATATAACAGTATTTTGAAAACTCAGTTCTAGTCATTGGTAACCCTTGTATCATATCGCTAATTACCGATGGCAAGAAATCTCTGTATTTAACCTCCAGGAGAATCCCCATTACATGAGGTAATCCTGAATATGGCTCCGGTATAAACGCGTCGGTACGAAGTGATGAGTCGAATGTAAGCCTAACATCGCATGGATCATAAACAAAAGCTTCACGTTTATATGAAAATGCTGCGGCAGGGCGTAAACGTCTGGTTCTATTTATTGTTGCTACATCTTTCAAAACCGGTTCATTAGACCCGTCAGCAAAGCTAAAATCACAGTTTTTTATAGAATTATACTCGTTCTCCGTAAGCACTACTGAACGTTTATAAGAATATTCTCCATCTTTACGCTTGTTTTCAAAGCGAATAAATGATAAATTATTATTATAGAAACGTACCCTGTATTTATTTCGGCTAAAGCTACCTACTTGTTTATCATTTAAGAATGTATCATAATAATCATCTAAGTATAGATTATTCACAGTATAAACACCGTCAGAATTGCTGTCACGTCTCATAACAGGCATTATTCGTTGCTTAACTATTTCAACAGTTTGTGAATTTAATATGAACTTTAACTCATTTCGATATTTCATGAAACATATAGTAACATAATTACGTCATAAATAAAAGATGTATTTTTGAACAGGAGTAAATAACAGTGATAAAAAGAATGATAATTGCAATATTGTTGGTGGTGATAACTGTTACGTCAGCAGCATTGCTTGATTTGAATCCACAAATAACAATTGCTAATGATGCTTTTACTTATGTAATTGACGATCACCCAAGCGAAGCAAACCAAGACGCAATAATTTTACCCGTTGATGACGAAGATGAAGATTATGTTTTTACTGAAGAAGATATATATTTAACATTTTCTCACCCGGATCATTTTTATACAGAAGCTATAAGTGTTTCGATTACAGCTTCTGTACCCGGAGCTGTTATACACTATACTACAGACGGGTCTGAACCTACGACCAAATCGGATATATTTTCAAATCCTATTGAAATAAACCTACCAACACGACGTCAAAATGAAAGAGTTGTTCCTGTAAAAGCTATCGCTGTATACGAAGATATAATTACCCGTCCGCAAGTGCATACATATTTTGTCAGCCCTGATATTCATAGTAGATTTGATGTATTAGTCTTTTCGTTGTCAACTGATGATGATTATTTATTTGACTATCACGAGGGTATTTTCGTACCCGGTTTTTTACGTTCTGAGTTTATTCGAGAAAATCCCAAAGCAAGGATAAATCCACCTTCACCTGCTAACTTTAACTGGCGTGGTTTTGAAAGTGAACGTCCAATTTATGTTGAAGTTTTTGAAGCAGATGGTGAGCGTGTTCTTGCTCAGGCATCAGGTGTTCGTGTACATGGTGGTTGGTCTCGTGCAATTGATCAGAAATCTATGCGTCTGGTCGCTCGTAGAAGATACGAACCAACACGCGGCCGCTTTAATTATGATTTCTTCCCGGGTGATAATATGGATGATGCTTTTGATTCACCCATTCTCAGATATGATCAGATAATATTAAGTAATGGTGCAAACGACCGTGACTTTGCTATGATACGTCAAGAAACAAACTACAATCTTGCCAGACAAGCCGGCATCCGTATTGTTTCTCCAACTCGTCCTGCTGCAATCTTTCTGAACGGTGAATACTACGGCTTTACATGGATAAATGTACGTTTTAATGAGCAATATTTAAAGGATGTGTTTAACGCACCAACTCAGGATTTCCAAATAGCCAGCAGAGGTGAATGGTGGATTACAACACTTGATGAAGATGTTATAGAAGCAATCGGTGAGTTTAATGCGTTTTATTTAAAGGATTTTACAGATGATAATGTTTTAAAAGAGTTTGAAGAAATCGCCGATCTTGATGATCTTTTAAGATATTACGCATTTCAAACATATATCGGCAACCGCGACTGGCCGGGTGGTAACCTAAGACGTTGGCGTTACAATGGTCCGCAGCATGATGAAGATGGTGAACCTCTTTTATTACACCCATCACTTGACGGACGTTGGCGTTATATTTTATATGATTTGGATTTTACATTGGGTTTATATGAAAACCCTGCCGACCCGCGTAACCCCTCATTTAGAGACTATACGCGACGTGGCAGTGACAGATACAGTTATATGTTAGCAGCTCTGTTTGTACGTCCTGAACTGGTGGACAGATATGCAATGTTTGTTTGTGATATTGCTGCAAATATCATTACAGAAGGAAATATGCGACGTGAGATAGCTAATACTTATGGTGCATCTTATAGAGAAATCGGTTTTGCTCTGGACGCAAACAAATATCACAATTGGGTTAGCAGAGACACAGTTCATGAAAACCATGACAATATGATTTTATACGCTGCTGAAAGGCAGGAGCATTTCTTTAGCGGTATGCAATCACATTTTTACTGGACTGACAGGTTATTTAATGTTGAGGTTAGCGGAGGTAGAGCTATCATCGGAACTATGGAAGCAAAATCTTCAACTTATTTTGAACACTTAAAAGTACCTGTACAAGCAATTCTTGATAAACACGAGGTTGTTGACCATTGGATTGTAAACGGTAGTATCGTATATGCAGATGAATTACTCGTTACCAGAGCGGACGCCAAAAGCGGTACCGTTAGTATTGAGCTTGTAACACGCATTGAGAATCCTGCGTTTATCTTCACAAGTGCTTATCATATTGATGATTTAAACGGTTGTATACTTTTTAACCCACATGATGAATACCAGCACACCGATGGATTTTTCCTGACAAATGATATGAGAGACCCGTTTAGATGGGCATTACCTGCTGCAAATGTTGCACCCGGTACAAGTCTCGATTTTGCAGGCAGAAGAAGTGTAAACCGTACAGATTTACACAAAATACGCATGGGATTTAATGTTCGTCAAAACAGAGTGCTTTTCCTTGTAAACAGCGAGGGTGAAATACTTGACTGGATTATGCCAACTAATAATACTAATTAATTAGTCAATCACTGAAGCTATTTTTCTATTTATTAAACAACCTCTTAGATGATATGCAACTTTTTCATGAAGTAACATATCATCTATTGGTTTTACCAGAAAATCATTAGCACCAAGAGCCATCGCTTGTACCATATTAGATCTTGTTGATTCAGAAGTCAGGAACATTATCGGGGTATAAGCATGTTGTTTATGTTCTCTAATAATTGGAACTAAATCAAAGCCTGTTAAAATTGGCATATTATAATCCAGAATAAACAAGTCGGGGTTAACAACAAGCAGTAACTCTCTGATTCTCGTCGATGTTGGTAAGGTGTAAACTGTATAATCGTCGTGTAAAATAGCATTTATGGCCTTTAATATACTTGGATTATCATCTACTGCTAAAATAGTAGGTTTTATTCTACTGCGATCAATCGGGTTAAGCTGCTGCTCAATTGCATCTATAAGCTCAGCATCTGTAAATGGTTTTGCGATAAAATCAGAAGCACCAAGCTTTAATGCCCGAATCATATTATCTGTAGAATCCTGTGCTGTAAGTAAAATTACCGGAATGTTAGCATATCGTTCATCTTCCTTAAGCTTTATCAGCAGCTCATACCCATCAGTATGAGGCATATTAACATCAGAAATAATTAAATCCGGTAAAGAATATTGCAACAAATCAAACATTATCTCTGCACTTTGTGCAGGATAAACCTCGTAAAAGCTTTTTAATCGCTCTTTTGTTGACAAAAGCTGAAACATTACGTCATCAACTATTATTATTTTATAACGTATCTCTGACATATTTCCCATCACTTATATATGTTTTTAACTATATTATAGTGGTTTATCAAAACTTTGTTATTATAGTAGCATTATTTATATCATTTTACAATAAAAATAATATCCTTGACATATACTATATACTATAACTATGAAGACATGGAACGAACTGGAAAATGAATGTAAAAGCTGCACCAAATGCGATTTGTATAAGACTCGTACAAATGTTGTGTTTGGTATTGGTAAGAAAGATTCAAAGGTACTTTTTATAGGTGAAGGTCCGGGGGAAAATGAAGATCTAAAGGGTGAGCCTTTTGTTGGCAGAGCAGGTAAGCTTCTTGATGATATGTTAAAAATAATCGGTTTGTCAAGATATACAAATATATATATTGCTAATATAGTTAAATGCCGTCCACCAAAGAACCGTGACCCGAATAATATAGAGCGTGATGCTTGTATAAATTGGTTACAT
Organism: Oscillospiraceae bacterium; assembly: GCA_031281195.1. GTDB lineage: Bacteria > Bacillota > Clostridia > Oscillospirales > Oscillospiraceae > WRMH01. The sequence continues at coordinate 2,136 of JAITFS010000122.1, read as the reverse complement.
GAGCAGATTTCTATTATGAAGCCAAAAATAATTGTGTGTCTTGGTCGTATAGCTGCGACAACCTTAATAGATGAAGATTTTAAAGTTACTCGCGATCAGGGGAAATGGTTTGATATAAATGGTATAAAATATATGGCTCTTTACCATCCTGCTATGCTTTTACGAGACCCTCATAAAAAACCGGAAACATTTGTAAGTTTAAAGATTTTACAAAAAGAAATTGAAAATATTTGAAAAATATGTAAAAAACATTGATTTTTGGCTGTTTGTTAATACATTTGTAATATTCGTATGTATATTACTTAACAATTCATTGCTATTATACATCTTGCAAGGACATTATTATTATCTTTTTTCATTTTATTATCCTCATATTCTGTTAAGATAAAGCGGAAGCCAGTGGCTTCTGTTTTATCTTATTTTATGTTATAATGTCGCAATGAACGATTTTTCACATTTAAACGATAAACAAATAGAAGCAGTGCGTACAGTTGATGGCCCATTATTGTTATTGGCAGGAGCCGGTAGCGGTAAAACTACTGTGCTGATAAATCGTATTGCAAATTTGATACAGAACGAAAACATTGCACCATACGAAATAATTGCGATTACTTTTACCAATAAAGCAGCAGGTGAGATGAAAGCACGCCTGGAGCGTATGAGCATAGCAAATATTGAGGATGTTTGGGCAAGTACCTTTCACTCTGCGTGTGCAAAAATCTTAAGACGTGATATTGATAAGCTTGGATATGACCGCTCATTTACTATTTATGATACTGCTGACACAGCTTCTCTTATGAAACGAATCCTTAAAGAAATGGATATTGATGAAAAACAGTTTCCGCATAAAATGATTTTATCATATATTAGCCGTGCAAAAGACGATATGATGTCTGCTGCAAGCTTTTTAGCTGTTGCTGAAAAATCACATGACCCACGCCAAAGGATTATTGGTCAGATTTATATGGAATATGAAAAAAGGCTTGTTAACTCAAACTCTCTAGATTTTGACGATTTAATTTTACTGACAGTGCGTTTATTTAAGGAACACCCTGATGTTTTGGAGCGTTATCAAAAAAGATTTAAGCATGTTTTAGTCGACGAGTATCAAGATACAAACAATTTGCAATACCACCTGACTGCTGCTCTGGCAGGCGGACACGGTAATATTTGTGTTGTTGGTGATGATGACCAGAGTATTTACAAGTTTCGCGGAGCTACGATTGAAAATATTTTAAGCTTTGAGAAGCATTATAAAAATGCAAGGGTTATCAGACTTGAACAAAATTACCGCTCTACATCATATATATTAAATGCGGCAAATGATGTTATAAAAAATAATACCGGTAGAAAGGGTAAAAATCTTTGGACTGAAAATGCTGTCGGTGATATTCCCTCTTTATATATAGTTGATGATGAACGGGCAGAAGCACAGTTTGTTGCTAATACAATACTGGAAAGTGTAACCTCCGGGCAAAATTATCAAGACCATGTTATTCTTTATCGAATGAACGCACAATCAAACCAGTTTGAGACTGCTTTTAAACGTAATGGTATTCCCTATCGTGTTTTTGGCGGAACAGGGTTCTATGAGCGTGCAGAGGTTAAGGATATGCTTGCGTATTTATGTGTGATTCACAATCCCAATGATGATGTACGTTTGTTGCGGATTATTAACAATCCGGCACGTGGTTTGGGTGATACAACCATCAGCCGTGTTGCCGCTGTAGCGGCAGAGCTTGGCACTTCTATTTTTAACGCTATTGATGAGTGTTTTAAATATGAAAATGTAAAAAGTGCCGTCGGTAAGCTTAAAAAGTTTGTAAGTATGATTAACGAGCTTCGAGAGATAGCAGCAACATCACCATTAGATGTTTTATACGATGAGCTTCTGCAAAAAACAGGATATATTCGTATGCTCGAAGAAAAAAACATTGAAGAAAATCAATCACGAATAGAAAACGTAAAAGAATTAAAAACAAATATCATCGCATTTATGAATGAAAGTGATGGTTCATTATTTGACTTTTTGAGTGAAACGGCTTTATATACCGATTTAGATCGTGATGATCAAAGCTCTGACCGTGTATTTATGATGACAATGCATAGTGCTAAGGGTTTAGAGTTTGATACTGT
>JAITFS010000113.1 GCA_031281195.1 Oscillospiraceae bacterium | reverse complement strand
CAATGATTTTATCTTTATTCATACAATCCACCTGCTTCGTTTGATATATATTTAGTCACTCCTGTAGCAGAGCAGTTTGTGAAGGAGACCAGAAAATACGCTGAAAACAAACCATCAATTCGGGACAGGTTTAAATCAGCGAATATTGAAATTTAGAGACTTAATGCTGAGAGAAGTGTAGGAAAGATGAAGTAGAAATTGAAGGATTGGGAGAGGTTGGAATTGCTAGTTTCAGCAGGTGTTGAGTAAGTTTTCTATTTTTTATGAGTCTTGTTAGTTTATTCTATTGAGTAAATCCTAATTGGTTTTTCTTTAACAGAGAGTATAGGTTTACTTTTAAGTTCAATTAAACGTAATTCACATGAATCATAATTAATTTCTCTGTTGAAATATTTTAGTATATCACTACCAAACAGACTGCGAAGCTTAGTCCCTAGTGCAAAAAATATCCGACAGCCTTGTAATTCACGGTCTTCAAACTTTATAGAGACATCTGATATATACTGCAATGGTAGTACTAAATCATCAGAAGCTGTAGATGCATAAGTGCTGTGATGTGGACATGACTTTAAATACTCTTCACTATAACCAAGTTCTTCTAAATCATCACAACTAATAGTAGTAAAATCAGAACCTGAATCTAATTTGAACTCTACAAGCTTAAAAGTTTTTCTATCGCCAGTCATAACTCCAGCAGTAAATTCTACACGACCTAAGCTTGTAGGTATAAAAGGTATAACTATTGGTTGCATGCGTACAATCCTCCAATCTGCGGAGTGTCATCAAAGCCTGCAACAACCATTGTATCACCCATTGTTTGCCCCAATGTTTTAACAATCGCATATGCTTCTTTTTTATCAGACGTTACAAAATAAACATCACCTATAGTTCTGTTGGAGGACTCATTGCTGATATTTACCAAAACAATCCACTGTTTTGGGTATTTCATTTTTGCATCGCCATACCACATTCGTTCCATTACTAACACCTACTTTCGTTATTCTTTGACTCTACTAAATGATGCTACTCTTGTGAAGAACCTATGCTTTATTAGCATAACACTTCTGCGACTTTTTAATATATGCAAAAAATTGTCCTTCTCCTTCGTAATACGGAGCAAGCTCCTTGATCATAGCTTGGCTAGCTTGATTTTCTATATCATCTCTTAGTAAGACATCTACGTCTGTATTTGCTCTTTTTAAAAAAATACAGCACTCATTAAACAGCTTCTATAAAACTTCAACTTACGCAATTTCGTTGACTGTTGTTTAGCTAACTAAAACACTCACTTGAAATTATACTACAATGAAATTGCATTAACAAGAAAATACTCATTTTCCTGAAAAAATCATTTTCACTCCACAAGGACTTATTCAAGTCTGAGATTATCAAATTTACTCAGTAATTTTATAGTGTGCACGGAATGTAAAGTAAAAGCAAATTACTTCACCTTCTCTATAATTAATTTACAAGTATACTCATGCGTGATATGATATTTCTAATAATTTTCACCGGAGTGTTTAGTATGCATTATAAAATACTGATAGTTGATGATGATATGGTTCAGCTCCTTGTATTACAAGATTGTTTTGAAATGATGGGTTATACTGTGCTGACAGCAACAGATGGCAAAAATGCCCTAGATATACTGGCGGTTGTACAGCCTGATGTGATTTTGCTTGACGTTATGATGCCAAATTTAAATGGTATCGAGCTTTGCAAACGTATTAGAGAACATATTACTTGTCCAATCATTATAATCTCGTCATATACCGGTAAAGAGGAAATACTGCGTGCTTTTGCAGCAGGAGCGGATGAGTTTATTAAAAAACCGGTTGACGGTGAAATTGTCGTAGCACAGATCGATGCACACTTACGAAGAGAAGAACGCAGAAACCACAATGTCATCAGTGCACGATTTTTTGGCGAGCTAATAATTGACTACGCAAAACGAAAGATAACAATTGCAGGCAAAAATATCAAGCTGTCAAAAAAAGAATTTGATATTGTTGAACTGTTATCGCGACATAAGGGACTCGTGTTCGATAGAGAGCGAATATATGACAAGGTGTGGGGACTTGAAGGAGAAGGTGACAGTAACACAGTAACCGAGCATATTAGTAATATAAGAGCAAAGTTTAATAAACATACAGAGCATAATTACATAGAGACTGCTTGGGGGATTGGATATAAATTTAACGGATAAAATATCTTAAAATATTTTGTTTTCCTTAGAGTTTCTTGATATTTACCTGATATAGTGTGATTGTAGCAATCACAAACAGGAGAGTTTATCAAAAACATTAAGGAGGGATTTATCATGTTAATTAGACGTAGAGCCAATCGTATAGTTCACAGTGCCATGAGCCGACTGAGCAGCATCCATCGTTCAAGGGTAGGACATAGCGGTCTGGCAAGTGAAGATTTCGCAACAGAACACGGTGATTTTAAAGTAGCAAGCGAAGCAGTCAAGAAAGCACGGAGAGCGGCATATTGGAGATGTTGGTTATTTGTTATACCAAGAGGTTTTATAGAAGATGCTGCATATCGTGCCGCAGTGAATGTTCTTATAAACGCACGTGCAAAGGGTTTGATATATCTTCGTGACGGCTCGAGAAGTGCAACCGCTCAGCGAGCATATTTATTATCAAGCAATCTAGTCTAAGAAGAAGTTTAATACGATAAAGGAGGTTTTAACTATGAAAAAGTACATGTTTTTAATAGTATTTCTTGGTATTATACTATTCATTGCAGCTTGCTCATCAGAAGAATTAGATGACATACCTATTATTGACCCCATACAGGACGAGAGGATTTCCATAAACTACTCACCATATACAGGCGGACTCAGCCCCGAACTAAATAGCTCTGTGTCACTGCGACACATGCGTCAACACTTGGACATACTAAAACCTTATGCACATACACTCAGAACATTTGGAGTCAGTGGCGAGCTTACAAAGCTCTATAGACCTGCAAAAAATGAATATGGCTTTCGTATCATAGCGGGTTGTTGGTTTGATAGAAATTACTCAAGAAATCAAATCATTGATGAGTTGAATACATTGATAATACTTGTAAACGATGGATATATAGACATAGCTGTTGTCGGCAGTGAACTTTTATTTCGCGGAGATATAGATACAGAAGCTTTAATCTTTTACATCGAATATGTAAAAGACGGTATCCATGATAAATCAATCCCTGTCACCACCTCAGACACAGCCATGGCATGGATAAACAACCCCGAACTAGTTGAAGTATGCGACATTATTCTCGTTACAATATATCCATTTTTTAGCGAAGTTTCGGTAGAAAATGCTGCTACCGCACTGGCTGCAACTTACGAAGAAGTTTTGAATATAGCCGGTGATAAAACGGTTATAATATCTGAAACAGGTTGGCCAACAGCAGGCAGCTCTGAAGGTGCAGCTGTACCATCATCGGAAAATGCAGCAAGGTATTTTAATGATGTTAATGAATGGTCACGGAAAGAAGGTGTGGAAGTCATTTTCTTCAGTGCATTTGACGAAGCGTGGAAACGGGAAGGTAGAAATAATGATATAGGTATGCATTGGGGTCATTTCTATGAAGACGGTACATTAAAAGAAGCGTACAAAGAAGTATCTTGA
>JAITFS010000084.1 GCA_031281195.1 Oscillospiraceae bacterium | reverse complement strand
CGTCCTGAAGATTTTATGGGTAAAATTGATACTTGGGATATGGCAGAAAAAATACTTGAAGATGTTTTAATCGAGAAAAAGGTAAATTATCGAATTAATCCCGGTGATGGTGCTTTTTATGGGCCGAAGATTGATTTTCATCTTGTGGATTGTCTTAAACGTTCATGGCAATGTGCTACCCTTCAATTGGATTTCCAAATGCCTGAACGATTTGAGCTTGAATATGTTGGTTCTGATGGAGAAAAACATCGTCCTGTTATGATTCATCGCACAATTTTAGGGTCATTAGAGCGTTTTATTGCTTTACTAACTGAACAATATGCAGGAGCGTTTCCGCTTTGGCTTGCTCCTGTTCAAGTAATTGTAATGCCGATAACTGATCGTATACATGATTATGCTGAAAATGTAGCAAAAAGTTTAGAAGACACCGGATTGCGTGTTGAGACTGATTTACGCAGTGAAAAAATCGGTTTTAAGATACGAGAAGCGCAAATGCAAAAGATTCCATACATGCTTGTGCTTGGGGATAAAGAGCTTGAGAACAATGTTGTAACTGTTCGTGAGCGAAAAGAAGGTGACATAGGCGCAATGTCACTCGATGATTTGATAAAAAAGCTCATTAATGAAGTTAAAAATAGAAGTTTGAGTTGAAAATAATTCTCTTGTGTTTTTTATAAAAGAGTGTAATAATAGGAATATATTCTGCATTTAGTCAGCAGGTAATTTGAAAGGAAAATAAAATGAGTAAGTTTACAATTTTAGTCGATACTAGCTATGATCTTCCGCAGGAGTACATTGACGAGCATGAGTTGGATGTTATACCAATACCTTTTCACCTAAACGGCGTAACGCATGAAGACGGACGTTGGAAGGATATGACAGATATTGAGTTTTATAACTCTCTTGCTACAGGTGGAGTCGCAGGCACAACACTAATAAACCCTGAAACATTCGTACAAGCATTCACCGAGTATGCAAAAAAAGATGAGGAAGTTCTAGTTATATCACTAAGTAGTGCTCTATCAGGAACAGCACAAAATGCAGTAATCGCATTAGAAGAAGTAAAAGAAACATATCCAAATTGTAAAATCTTTTTGATAGATGGACTTAATGCAGCAGGCGGAACGGGACTTATTACTTTAATCGCAGTAAGATGCCGCGAAAAAGGCATGACAGCAGAAGAAACCGCAAAATACTTGGAAGAAAAAAGACATTCTTGTCTCTCCTTGTTTACTGTAGATGATTTAATGTATCTGCATCGTGGCGGACGTTTAAGTAAGATTCAAGCTGTTGCCGGTTCAATCATAGGCATTAAACCACTTCTTAATGTAGCACCTGACGGCACATTAAAGCTTAAAGATAAAGCACGTGGACGTAAAGCAGCTTTAGAAATGCTTGTCAGTCAAATGAAACGTAGTCTCAGAGCTGATACAAAGCTTGATACAATAGTTATCAGTCATTCAAACTGTCTTGAGGATGCACAAAAAGTTGCAGATTTAATCAGAGAATCTGTTGAAGTTGATGATATAATGCTTGTAATGATGGGCCCTGTAATTGGAGCACATGTCGGTCCGGGTTGTATCGCAATGTTCTTTGAAGCTGATATGGATCGCCCGGCTTATGAAGCTGCATTTTACTCTAAGAAATGAAGAAAATTAAAAAAATAAAGACACCCCCGCATGGTGGAGCTTCGGCGGCGGCATGGGAACATCATCTAAAACCGCATCAAAAAGAAGAGTTAGCCGAGTATCACCGTTTGTTACAAGAACATAAGCAAGTAGTAGGCAAGAGGATATTAACCGCTCTGGTTATTATCAATCTTGCCTTAGCTATTTTTTCTGTTGTATTTACCTTAGATTTTATTCTACTTGCTATTAGGATTGCACTAAGTGTAATACTTTACTTAAGATTCCCTTGGTCAAAGGTTGTGTTTTTGCTTGGTACATTAATCTCAATATTTATCGTATCAACCACTTGGGTAACAATAGCAGAAGCCGGAATTGTCAGTATTGTTGTTGCTATATTGGGTATTACCGTGATGTTAGTAACATCATTACTTATATTCGCAAACGAAGCTTTGTCAGACTATATGTATAAATAAAGAAATAACATTAAAATAAAACTATAGCCACTTGTGATGTGTTTACAAGTGGCTAATAATATAGTTTATTTAGTCTCTTAAACCCTGTGCTTCTCTGTCTTTTAGTGCGTCCTTACGAGAAAGATTGATTCTGCCTCTGTCGTCAATTTCCATAACCTTTACCCACGTCATGTCACCCTCTTTAACAATATCTTCGACTTTTTCAACACGGTGATTTGCAAGCTTGGAAATATGAACCATACCGTCTTTACCCGGTACTAACTCTACGAAAGCACCGATGGCAATTATCCGTACGACTTTTCCACGATAGACTTTTCCGATTTCCGGTACGAACACGATGTCATCAATCATTTTCTTAGCAATGCGACAGGCTTCAATGTCAGGTGAAGCTATGAAAATACTGCCGTCATCTTCAATATCAACCTTTGCACCGGTTTCTCCACAGATTTTTTGAATAAC
>JAITFS010000035.1 GCA_031281195.1 Oscillospiraceae bacterium | reverse complement strand
ATACTTAAAGGTTTATGGCGGAGTTTAAGGTTATCAGCGAGTTTGAACCTGCGGGAGGACAACCGGAGGCTATTTCTGCTCTCACAGAGGGTATAGAACTGGATTTTTCTGAGCAAACCTTGCTTGGAGTAACAGGTTCGGGTAAAACATACACAATGGCAAAAGTCATTGAGCAGGTGCAAAGACCAACACTTGTACTTGCACACAATAAAGCACTCGCTGCACAGCTTTGCAGTGAGTTTCGTGAGTTTTTTCCGGAAAACGCTGTAGAGTTTTTCGTATCATACTATGACTACTATCAACCGGAAGCATATATGCCAACTACAGACACATATATTGAAAAAGATAGCTCTATCAATGATGAAATAGAACGATTGCGACACTCTGCAACATCAGCACTTTTTGAGCGGCGAGACGTAATTGTGGTATCTTCCGTTAGCTGTATATACGGGCTTGGTGACCCAATCGATTATAGCAGTATGGTTGTTTCGCTCAGACAGGGGATAAGTTATGGTCGTGATCAACTGCTAAAAAAACTTGTTGAAATCCGCTATGCTCGCAACGATATTGCGTTTGAAAGAAACGCTTTTCGTGTACGTGGAGATACGGTGGAAATCTACCCTGCGTATGCTCGTGACCTTGCTATCAGAGTGGAGTTTTTTGGTGATGAAATAGAAAGAATAAGCGAGATTGGTGTAATATCCGGAACAACTATGAGAATGTTGTCGCATGCAGCAATCTACCCGGCATCACACTATGTTACAACAGAGGATAAAATCCAAAATGCTATAAATGAGATAAAAATAGAGATGAATGAGCGTTTGGATTATTTTGAAGAAAACCATAAGCTTGTTGAAGCACAACGTTTAAAGCAACGCACGATGTATGATATAGAAATGCTCACAGAGCTTGGATATTGTAATGGTATCGAAAACTATTCACGAATCATCACAGGGCGGGCACCTCATAGTGCGCCGATGACCTTACTTGATTATTTTCCGAAGGATTTTCTCATGTTTATTGATGAGTGCCATGTTACTTTGCCGCAGGTTCGTGCTATGTATGCAGGAGACAGATCGAGGAAGGATAATCTGATAAATTACGGTTTTCGCCTACCGTCAGCGTATGATAACAGACCGCTTAATTTTGACGAGTTTAACGAGAGGTTAAATCAAGTGATATATGTTTCGGCAACACCGAGCGAATACGAGTGTTCTCGCTCAAGCCAGATTGTAAGACAAGTAATCCGACCAACAGGACTTCTTGACCCCGAAATATCGGTGCGACCTGTGAGCGGTCAAATTGACGATTTGATTTTAGAGATAAACGAACGCATTTTAAGAGATGAGCGTATATTAATAACAACTCTTACCAAGAAAATGGCGGAGGATTTGACTGCGTATTTAAGAGGTGTTGGTATTCGTGTGCGATACCTGCACCACGACATTACTACCACAGAACGTATGGAGATAATCCGCGACTTACGTCTTGGTGAGTTTGATGTGTTGGTTGGAATTAATCTGCTTCGTGAAGGTTTAGATTTACCGGAGGTTTCACTTGTTGCAATACTCGATGCAGACAAAGAGGGATTTTTAAGAAGTACAACATCACTCATACAAACAATCGGGCGTGCAGCAAGAAATGTCGCAGGTCTTGTTATCATGTACGCAGACAAGGTTACGCCGTCAATGTATGCAGCTATAGAAGAAACAAAAAAACGTCGTGAGCAGCAAAGAGAGTTTAACGAAGCTCATGGGATTGTGCCAAGGACGATTATTAAAGATGTTCGTGGATTGCTGGAAATATCAAAGCGAGAAACCACAGCACGTACAGATGGCATAAAGCTCACGGGTCGTGAGCTTGAGGTTGAGATAAAAAGACTTGAAAAAGAAATGGCTGCCGCCGCGAAAATACTTGAGTTTGAGTATGCTGCTGCTCTACGCGATCAAATCATAGAGCTACGTGGCAAGTGATGTGGATTTCCTCACTCGGTTTTGTTCATGTATTTACTCATAACTACAAATATGACAGAAATGCCTAAACCTGCAAGTAGCATTATTCCGCCAAGAATCCAGTTAAAGTTAGGGTCGTCGATATAGTGGCTTTGGTAAGCTACACTAAACAATGAACCAAACAAAAAGCCAATAATCGTTGTGTTTGCAAAACCGGGGAACTTTTTGAACACATATTTTATTCCTCGTGCTGTAGAAATCAAACCAATAGCCAGACTCACTACGAATACAACAATCGGCAGTATATATATCAAATCTCTATAAATCAGGGCTTCTGCTGCGTATATAAGAGGCGTGTAAACACCAAGCAATACAAGGACTGTGGACAAACTCATGCCTGGAATTAAGGCTGTCACACCAGCGGCAAAACCACCTATTGCAACGCCCGGTAAGTTTGAATAAGCTGCAAGGTCGCTGGAGACAATCCCTTCACCTGTAGCGAAGATACCTAGTGCAATTGCAATAATACAAGCAATAAACGCACCGATTAAGTACATTGGCTTAAAACCTACTTTTTTTACTTCTGCGAAAACTATTGGCATACTACCTGCAATTAGGCCGATAAACAGCAGATATATTGCTTTTTCGTGTGAGTCAAAAAGTTGTTTAAACGCAAGCACAAATACCACTGCGCTAACGAGTAAACCAACCCCTAAAGGTGTGCAAAACAATATGTTTTTCTTTATGTTTTTAAGAGGATTTGACATAACCTGCAAAAACTCATGGTAAATACCCATAGCGATTGCAACAACACTGCCGCTAAATCCAGGTGCAAAGATGCTGATACCTAAAAAGAATCCGCAAAATATCCTGTATAAAAACTTTTTCATATAATTGATTTTTCTTTCTTTCTATAATATCTGAGTAGTTGCTACTTAATCAGACTCATGTTTTTTCGTAATGCTGTGATTTTATCAACAATTCCGGCAGTTAACATAGCAGCAGAAGCGGTTGTTTGCTCACCTGTTACCATGTTTTTTACAGTTATGTTATTGCTTTTTATCTCGTCTTCACCGAGGAAAACAACAAAAGGAATGTTATGTTTGTCAGCATAAGAAACCTTGACTTTAAACTTTTTGCTTTCACTATAAATCTGCACACGAAGCTTCATTTCGCGCATCAAAGCGGCAAGCTTAACTGCGTGTGATAAATCATCAGTCATCGGGATTAAAAGTACGTCAGCTGGTGAAACAAGGTAGCTGTTGCTAAGTAAATCCTGCTCTTGTAGAATATAAAACAAACGAGTAAGACCGATTGAGATTCCAACGCCGGGCATTTTTCTGTCAGTGAAAAAATCAGCGAGATTATCGTACCTGCCACCGGAGCAGATAGCACCAACCTCAGGGTGGTCAACTAGATATGTCTCATAAACCGTACCTGTATAGTAGTCAAGCCCACGAGCAATCGAAAGGTCGATTTTATAATGAGTGCTTGGTATACCAAGTGCCGTTAAGTGGTTTTGCACAGCTTGTAGCTCACGAGTTCCCTCGTCAAAAAGTTCGTTTTGTCCTTTGTATTTATTAAGAACATCAAACGGTTCTTCAGAAAATGTCAGAAAACTAACAAGCTCACCAGCCTGTTCTTTTTGGAGTTTTAAATCGTTTGTTAACAATGCCGTCAGTTTCTTGACACCGATTTTACCAAGCTTGTCAACAATACGCAAAACATCGGCTATAGAAGATTTTATACGAAGAATTTCAAAAATACCGCTAAGCACCTTACGATTATTAATTCGTATAATAAAGTCTTTTAACCCAAGCGACATAAAAGAGTGATAAATGACAGCAGGTATTTCAGCTTCGTTTAGAATATCAAGGCTACCGTCACCGATAATGTCAATATCAGCTTGATAAAACTCACGGAAACGCCCACGTTGAGAACGTTCACCACGATAAACCTTACCGATTTCGTACCTACGAAACGGAAATGTCAAATCATTGTAATAAAGTGCGACATACTTTGCCAGCGAGGTAGTTAGCTCATATCGAAGCGCAAGATCGGTGTCGCCCTTGTTAAGTGTGTATACTTGCTTTTCGGTTTCACCGCCACCCTTTGCAAGCAAAATCTCGGCAGCCTCCATCAAAGGTGTGTCGAGCGGGGTAAAGCTATATAAAGCAAAGGTTTCTCGTAGGTTTTGCACCATCGCATCAAATATAACCTGCTTTGATGGTGAAAGCTCCATGAAGCCGGACAGTGTACGAGGTTTGATTTTTTTCATAAGGTTGTTACTCATGTTTTTACTATCTTACACCGGATTGGTAGAAATCCTGTTTTTTGTTACTTTTTCGGAGCTTTTGGGTTTACAATATCACGCCAGTCCAAGTCGCCACGTTTTAATCCATGTATCAAAACCTCCGCTGTAGCAACATTTGATGCAAACGGAACATTGTTTTCATCACACAATCTGGCGATTTCTGTTACGCTTCCGTGATATTCTTCAACGAGCTGTGGGTCGCAGAAAAATAGTATCATATCAAGTTCGTTGAACTTTATACGTGAACCTATCTGCTGACTTCCGCCTTGATTGCATGATAAATATAGCTTTATCGGCAAACCGGTGGCTTCGCTTACAAGGCGACCTGTTGTGTTTGTGGCACATATTGAATGTTCTGCAAGAATACCACAGTACGCTATGCAAAACTGCACCATAAGTTCTTTTCTTCTATCGTGAGCGAGTAATGCTATGTTCATTGGTTACATCCTTTTGTGTAAATTGCTTTTATTTTCATGCGAATCTCTTTAAAAGCAAACGTTCATCTCTTGCTTAATACAGTTTTTGCGGGACATCCTCGCCTGTTATGCGGCGAGCTGCATCTAAAAAGTCATGAGCTGATTTTCTTTTTTTGTATAAAATGAGTGGTTTGTTTTCATGGAGAGCGCGAAACACATACTTGTCCTCTGCGATTATTCCGAGCAGGCGTATTCCCGTTGTGTCAATAACATCATCAATGGTTGTTCTGGTTTGCTTAAAGCAGCTTGCTTTCACTCTGTTTACCAGCAATCGAAGATTTGTCACTCCACTTTCGCGTAAAGCACCTGCTGCACGGGTTGCATCTCTCATAGCAGGGAGTTCACCCAAAGTGACCGTTATCGACATATCAGCGCTGTGGTGAGCGGCTTTGAAGCCTTTTCCAATGCCCGGGGGTGAATCGATTAAGCAGTAATCAAAATCTTTTCTTATACTGTCAAACATTTTTGCATAAGTGTCGAGCGGAATATCCTCAGAAACTTCTGTCATAGGAGCGGATAAGTAAAATAACTTTGAAATCACAGGAGACTCACTTGCGGCTTCTGCTATATCGAGGTGTCCTGTCAGAACATCCATGTAATTCATAACGGTAAAATCGGACATTCCAAGAGCAAGGTCAAGGTTTCCAAGCCCTGTGTCAAAGTCTATGCAAAGAGTTTTGTGTCCAAGCACAGCAAGGCATGATGATAATGCGGCAACCGATGTGGTTTTGCCCGTTCCGCCCTTGCCTGATGCAACTGTAATTATCTTACCCATTTGCAAACTCCTTGTAAACCATTAAGAAAACATTGATATTACGATTTATTCAATGTTTTCTTAGTATACATAATATTTAGTGTATTGACAATGTTTTTTATTTTATCAACTTTTCATAACGTATACTATGAAAAATGTGATATGATAATAAGAGACTACACAAAATAACGAGGTACGCCACCATGAAATCTGAATTTGCCACCAGATTAGCAAAGTTAAGACGTGAGAAAGGACTCAGCCAACGGCAGGCATCTGCAAAGCTTGGACTCTCACAAGCATTATTGTCGCATTATGAAAACGATGCGCGTGAACCAAAGCTGGATTTTGTTGTGAAAATATGCGATTTTTACGGAGTAACATCCGACTATATTTTAGGGCGTACAAATGAGAAAAAAGGCGGAATCACAAAGCTTGCAAACGAAATAAATAGCATAACAGACAAATGGATTGAATTAAAAATATCCGAATCTGCACTCATAGAAAAAATAATCAAAATCACAACGTTAGAATAAAACACTCTGTATTTTTTAAAAGATAACTAATAAGGTTTATATAAGGTAATAAAATAATGCAAGACAACATAAGAAACTTCTCCATAATAGCGCATATCGACCACGGCAAATCGACACTCGCAGACAGACTACTTGAACGCTGCGGAGCAATCGATGCACACGATATGGAAGAACAAATACTGGATAACATGGAACTGGAGCGTGAACGTGGAATTACAATCAAAGCCCGTGCGGTTAGCTTAACATATAACGCAAACGACGGAGAGACATACAGGCTAAACCTCATAGATACCCCCGGTCATGTTGATTTTAATTACGAGGTGTCACGAGCCCTTGCTGCATGTGAGGGAGCAATTCTCGTAGTGGATGCAGCGCAGGGCGTGGAAGCACAAACACTTGCAAACACATATCTTGCACTCGACCATGACTTGGAAATACTACCTGTTCTAAACAAAATTGACTTGGTTGCAGCAGACCCAATACGTGTCAAAAAAGAGATTGAAGACATAATTGGTATACCGGCAGAAGACGCGCCGGAGATTTCAGCTAAGCAAGGTTTAGGCATAGATGCTGTGCTTGAGTATATAGTTGACGGTATTCCACCACCAAAAGGAAACCCTCAAGCACCACTAAGAGCGCTCATTTTCGACAGTCAATATGATTTGTACAAAGGTGTTATTGTTTACATTCGTGTTATCGACGGGGAGCTTAAAGCCGACTCGCAAATAAAGCTGATGGCAACAGGAGCGGAATACAAAGTTGTAGAAATAGGACACATGCGACCAATAGGTATGGAGCCGTGCCAAGTCCTGTCAGCAGGTGATGTTGGCTACTTAACCGCAAGTATAAAAGAGGTCGCAGACACAGAAGTAGGTGACACCATTACAAATGCCGCAAAACCATCAACCGAACCACTCCCCGGTTATAAAAAAGTTCAATCAATGGTGTTTTCAGGATTATACACGTCCGATGGTGCAAAATATCCGGACCTGCGTGATGCTTTAGAAAAGCTAAAGCTAAACGATGCCGCACTGTCTTACGAGCCGGAATCGTCTGCTGCT
>JAITFS010000107.1 GCA_031281195.1 Oscillospiraceae bacterium | reverse complement strand
TTATGGAGGTAGATTATGGTAAAGATTAATAATGAGCATGGAGAAATTGCAATCTCCAGTGATGTATTTACCAGTCTTGCAGGTGATGCTGCAACAAATTGCTTTGGTGTAAAGGGTATGACTGTCAGGTCGATAACAGACGGGCTTGTGCATCTTTTAAAACCTGAGTATAAGAGTAAGGGTGTGCATATTAAGCATAACGACGACGGCTCAATAACAATCGAGCTGCATATTGCCGTTGATCAGGGTGTGAATATCCCTGTTGTGTGCGAGAGTATTAGAAACGAAGTGAATTATAAAGTTTCTAAAGGCACAGGTGTTGATATAAAACGCATTGATATCTTTGTTGATTCGATGCTCTTAGGCTAATCGTTGGTTTAATTAAGGAGGAAGAGTTAATTGACAAAGGTAATAACCGGTGAGCTGTATAAAAAAATGATAATTAACGCAGCAACCGCAATAGAACGCAACAAAAAAGAAATAAATGATCTAAACGTTTTCCCCGTCCCCGACGGTGATACGGGAACAAACATGAGTTTAACCATCTCTGCTGCTGAAAATGCACTCTCTACAATGTCATCCGACTCGTTATCTTATGTTGCGGATGCTGTGGCAAGCGCTCTTTTACGTGGAGCAAGAGGTAACTCGGGCGTTATTCTCTCACTGCTGTTTCGTGGTTTTACACGTAGCATGAAGGACGTTGAAGAAGCGGATGCAAAACAGTTTGCCAACGCACTGGTTGCAGGCGTTGAGTCTGCGTACAAGGCTGTTATGAAACCGGCAGAAGGTACAATTCTCACTGTTTCCAGACTCACCGCAGGTGCTGCCGTAACTATAGCTGCAAAAGAAAAAGATATTGAGAAGGTTCTTGAAAAAGCGTTAGAAAAAGGCTATCTCGCTTTAGAAGACACAATCAACCAAAACCCTGTTTTGAAAAAAGCAGGTGTCATAGACGCAGGAGGTAAAGGGTATCTATACATTCTCGACGGTATGTTAAAAGCAATGCGTGGTGAAATGCTGGAGAAGGTTGCTTCGACAGAGGAATCCGGCAAAGCTGATTTTACTCAATTTTCGTCCGAAGATATAACTTTTGGTTATTGCACCGAGTTTATCATAGAACGCACGAATAAAAACAACGTAAACAAACTCCGCAAGTTTCTTGATGTTCGTGGTGATTCAATCGTTGTTGTTGACGACGATGAAATCATTAAGGTACACGTACATACAAATGACCCGGGTGTTGTGCTTACAGAAGCTCTGTGTTACGGTTCGTTGCTCTCAATAAAAATCGACAATATGCGTGAGCAGCACTCCGAAGTAGCAGGCGAAACAAACGCACATTCTTCAAAACCGCACGCAGCTCCCGAAGAAATGAAGGACTTTGGTTTTGTTGCCGTTTGTGCAGGAAAAGGCATTGAAGCGATTTTTAACGACCTTGGGGTAGACAGAATAATCTTGGGCGGGCAAACAATGAACCCCTCAACAGAGGATATTTTGGAAAAAATCATTGCAACTCCGTCAAACACAGTGTTTGTATTACCGAATAATAAAAACATAATACTTGCAGCGCAGCAATGTATTCCTCTCACAGAAAAAGTTGTAATAGTAATTCCGACAAAAAGCATACCGCAAGGGGTTTCTGCGTTGCTTTCTATTGATGGTATTACCAACATTGACGAAATGACCACAACAATGACAGATATAATTACGCAGATGAGCACTGTTCTTATAACAACAGCCGCTCGAAACTCCGTTTTTGACGATACGAAGATTAAAAAAGGTGAGCATCTTGCGTTGTTAAACGATGTTTTGTGTGCAAATGGCAGCAACTTTGAGACTGTACTTGGAATTGTTGCAGAAGCAATTGGTGATGGTACTCCGGAGTTTATCACAATTTACACCGGTGAGGATGCAAAAGAAGCAGAGGTCGAGGTTGTTTCTCGTATTCTAAAAGAGAAGAACAGTGGTGCTGAGATAATGGTCATCGAAGGCGGTCAACCTGTATACAATTACATAATCTCCGCCGAGTAGAAGTATTAAACGTCATTCCGTGCTTGACACGGAATCCCCCTAACAAAACGCAGATGTTAAGGGGATTGCGGGGCAAGCCCGCAACGACGGTGTTATTTTATACATTTATTCTAAATATTTTCTTTCTATATCCGTTTGATTTCCATTCCGCCGAGAGAAACATTGCCTTTTATTCTTATTGTCGGGGCATCTTCTGCATATTCCTTATTGCGGCCTTTTACTTCAACGCCACCGAGAGAAGCTGTAACCTCATCAATGACACGCCAATGACTTGGTACATATATTTCTATTGCGCCAAACTTGCAGTTTGCAATCATTGTTGCACCATTTTCATTAAGTGTAACATGGTCAAAGTATACTTGCATTGAGCCAAAGCTACAGTCAAGTTCAACAGTTTCAAGTGCATCTGCATGTAAATAGCGGCTGGCATAACCAAACTGGACACTTATACGTGGATTATTGTCATTACCGCTGACTTTAACTGTGCCACCATCGCTTTCTCCGTTATCTTCCTTGTCTCTTGCGTCAATGATGTGAACTACCGAATCATCGTCATCATCTTTATTTTTACTGGTGTCGACAATTTTCACTTTGTCAAACTTAAAGAAACTTCTTTTTGGTAAAATCGCATGTAAACCGACTGTTAATAAAAGTGTTATTAAAACTAAAGGCCAAAAGTCAATTTGCGGCAACCAAAGAGGATTTTGAAAAACATAATATAGTGCTGCAATCGGAATCGGCAGTGATGCAAAGTTCAGCTCTACTAAGCATGAGACAAAAACCACAACTGCAATAACCGAAATAACGGCACCCCAAAAACCAAGATTCCACCCTGCGTGTACTGGTAATCCTCCAACTTGGTCAGCAATAACAACCGCTGCGATTAATATTAATGCAATCCCCCAGCCCCACGCCCATCTGCCTTTTTTTCTGAATGTCATGTTAAAACCCTTTTTCATTTCTTTTAATTCCTTTCTTTGTCAGTTATTTCTCTAACTATTCCGACGTTCGTTCATTTTTTGTTTTAATGTGCTGTAATAATGTCTTGATACATAGATTTGTTTGTGTGTTCCGGCAAACTCCACTTGGCTTGATGCTGTTATGTTGCGGTTTATGGCGTAAATGTGGTTAATATTGACGATTGTTCCTTTTGCTACTCGTATGAAATAGTGGGGCAGCATTTCCTCAAGCTCATATAATTTGTGTTTTACACGAAATGCATCATTTTTTGTGTGTGCGTATATCTGTTCGCCCTCTGTTTCAAAGAATAACACTTCTTCGGGTTGCAGATAATATTCCTGTGTGCCTTTGTAGAATGTCATTTGAGGGGCTGTCATACTTTGAATAAACGCTTGAAGCTTCTGAACTGAATCGTCCACGCGGCCGCAACGGACTATCACTTCATCTTCAGTTGTACCATCAGTTATTTCGATACGTAGTTTCAATGTAATTGCTCCTTTTTTATGACATCTGCATTATACATTGTTAATTTGTATGGTACAATAGAAAATAGCCATCTGGTATAGCGGACGGTGGTAAGTGGTAGTAAAATATATGGTAAGTTGAAAAGGTGGTCGTAAAATGCACAATAACTATGAGGCTGAACGTAACGAAATGGTAAACAGGCAGCTTGTTCCGAGAGGCATAACCTCGCCTGTTGTTTTAGATGCAATGCGTAATGTACCTCGCCATCTTTTTGTACCGGAGATGCATGGAG
>JAITFS010000233.1 GCA_031281195.1 Oscillospiraceae bacterium | reverse complement strand
GCACGCCGCCAGCGTTCAATCTGAGCCAGGATCAAACTCTCAATATAATGGTATTTAAAGAACGATTGTTCTAAAAACCGTTTATTGAAAACTTTCTAGCTCTCAAAAGAATAACGTTGCAAGTTGCCAAAGGGCATTGGCAACCCGCTGACTAATTTTTTATTAGTCTAAGTCAATTTTATTGACTTTGGTGCTTTTTTTATAGTCCTTATTAATAAAGACTTTGCTTACATTGTTTAATTTACAAGGTACATACGAACTCGCAGAGTTCGTTTCGTCCAAGATTTTGGACGTCCGCTCAAAAGTGAGCAGCCTGAACACTCTAACACTTCCGATTTTGCTTGTCAAGACATTTTTTCATTTTTTTATAAAAAAGTGTACTTTAATGAACACACTCCCGTGTGTGTCGTGATATGAATGCTCATTTTTTCACGCGTGTCGTGACTGTGCTCGATGAAATTTAAGAGTAAAAAGAATTTATTATAAAGAAATCCTCCGTTAAAGTATTAACTTTTTACTACAATACATCAAACACAGCAGTTAATATACCTTCTGTTAGTTCTTTACTCAATTTAGAGAAAACGACCCACCTTCTGCCTAAATCCTTTAATGATGCTCCAATATGATATATTTCCTTACCATTATCGATGATTAGAAAACGGTCATGACTTTTAGTAAATTGTTTAACCTCAAATCCACCATATTGTGATCTAGCTTTTTCTACATCCAATTTTAGTTTATTAGTTGTTCTGTTCGTGAGTAATAAAACTTTTACACCTTTGTTCTTCTTTGCTAGATGTGTTAGTGTGTTTTCATCAATGTAGTTATCAATAAGTACAATATTATGTTTAGCAGAGCGTATAATTTTTGATGCTAATTCATAAGCATCAAATACCTCACCTTCAAAGAAGACTCCTTGAGTGGGTATATTGTGTGTGTTTATTTGTAGGGTAACTTCATCCATTTTATTTTCAAGTGTATCAAATCTATCCTCAATACGATTCATACGAGTATTTATAGCATATCCTTTTAGTAAGTAGTCTTTTATTTTTTTCGTAGCCCATATACGGAATTGCGTACCTTGTTTAGATTTTACACGATAACCAACAGAAATGATAACGTCAAGATTGTAGTATTTTATTTGGTAGTCTTTTCCATCCATTGCAGTTGTCAAGGATTCCTTGACAACTGAACTCGGGACTAGTTCTTCTTCTCTAAATAAATTATTAATGTGTAAACTGATGTTCTGCTTAGATTGATTAAATAGCATCGACATTTGTGCCTGTGTTAACCAAACAGTATCTTCATCAATCTTAACTTCTATGTGCATCGCCTCGTTTTGTGAATCGTTGGACACTTCATTTGTGCGATACAAAACAATTTCATTTTTCATAAATGACACTCCCTCAAGTTACGTATTATGATTGTGTCATTTAACTTAACAAATATATAAAGTGTTGTAAACAATTGATTTTGCTGGAATTTCCACTCACAAAAAACAAATGTAGAGAAAAATGGTGAAAAGTTGTAATCAAAGTATGAAAAGTATGAATCTAAACTACCAAAAGTATGAATGATATGTAGATAAAATATTTTCATATAGATAAAACTCTTCTGCGTTTGTTTTTGTTTACAGAGTTTTAGAGCACTCGTTCATCGATACTATCAAATCTCGCAATACTATAAGTATTACTAACATTAATGAGATAGCAGCATACTTAAATTCGAAGATAAAGACACCACCCATTATAAACCGCACATATGTAAGATATGAGCAAAAGACCGTTACAAGTGGTACATACCAACGACGTTTATCAAAGAAAAAAACTAGTAAGGAAAGCGCATCTGCCATATAGAAAAACCTATCATGCATTTGTGGTAATAAATATGGTGTAATTACCGCAAAAAGATACGCTAGTTGTATATAATTTGTGTCTGTCAAATGTTTACGATTTATAGAAGCATAGTACATAAGTCCGAGCACTGCAGTACCTCCTATGAAAAGTCCTGCTGCCCTAAAGGGCTTAAATTCAACTGCACCTACAAAAGCCCAGACATTTATTGCACCATTACTCAAGTTGAGATATGAGTCAGTTTGATTCATATATATGTTTAATAGATCGACAAGAGGATAACCTGCAAGTATGGCCGGTAATAGCATAGCAAAGTATATTAAAATAAATACACAATAATCAATTAGACGAATTTTCTTTGCTGCGATGAAGATGACAAAAAGTGGCAGTAGAAATGCTGCTTGCAGTTTGAATGAAAAAGCGAGTGCCATGAAAGCGTATGCTGTTTTACTGCGTTTACTAAGAGCGAAGTAAATACCTCCGAGTGTAAATGCTGTGTATATCGAATCACATTGCCCCCACATTGAACTGTTAAGCACAACAGTTGGAATTGCTAATGCTAGGATAAATGTAAGTATATGCATATTTATACTCTTTGTTTTTAAGGTAACAATTTTCATCATGAAATATGCAAGTAAAAAATCGAACATGACAGAGACCGCTTTGACTAAATATAAATCAGGAATATTAATCCGTGCAATTACATTGAGTATGTATAAGTATGGAACATTATAATCACCAACTGGTGTGCGGAAACCTTCAATGAATGTTGTTCCACGAAAAGTTGCAATCCAATGTTTGATATGGAAATCATAGTCTATTGATTCGAAATAAAAGAGAGAACCACGAACAATAATCAGTGCAATTACAGCAATGATTGTAAAAATGTACATTACTATTTTATTTAACAACCGATAATCATCACGGAGTAGAAAGTTTTTATAATAGCTAAAATCCATATTACTCTGCTCCTTCAGCTTCATAAAAACGCTTTACTGACTTTCCAAAATCAAGTCTTCTATAAATTTCTATTAATCGAGCATATATGAATTTAGGTACTATTTTATCCACAATTATTTGTATATAAAACGTTAATGTTTTATTAAATACTATCTCTTCCATATCATTCCACTGTGATATATTTCTATAATACTTCCATTCTTTCCTAAAATAATGTTTATTACCTTTTTGCCAAGGTAAACCTAAAAAGCCGTTGATACAATGTAAAATCACAGGATTTTCTATAGCATGAGTAAGTTTTTCAGATGAATAGAAATTTGTTTCATCAGTACCTCGCTTACGTGATCTAATAGCATTTTTTGCTCCTAGTTGACACCATATTGTCATAACATTATACTCAGGATTTAGTACTTGTATGTTTTTGTTTATAGTATGATTAATAATGTCTTGGTCTGCAATAAAATATCTACCATGACCTTCATAAAACGCATGTATAAGCTTAGCATTACAATTTAACCTCTTCCAATTTGCTATATCATAAAGTATAACACCTGCTGTATAATAGAGAGAACCATCGTCTAGCCCAATCATATTCAAATAGCAATTGTAAATAGGTTCAAGAGTCATAGCACATGCTTTATCATCATCGAATACATAATCTTCAAGTTCATGTAGCTTACCAACAACTAAAGTATCACTATCAATATATAGTATTCTATCAACACTCTTAGGTATTAGTTGATCAATAAATATTCGATAATATGTAGCAGTGTTCCATGAATTGTTTAGTGGCATGTTTTTTAGTATATTTTCTATTGGTGTAGCATCAATTATCGTAATGCTACGACTATACTTACGAGCAGTATTCTCAAATTTTTCTTTGTTCTCATTGCTGATATTATATCCAGCTATATAAACATTTATTTCACCTAAATCTTTATTATTTTCAAAAAGTGATGTAATTGATACTCCTGTATATCCTGCATATCCATCATCGCATGCGTATAATATGTTCATTTCCAAAACTCCTTAAAGTTTTGGAAACGAAAAATGCCGTGTACTTTTGCGAACTGTAACTCGCATTTACATACACAGCACAATTAGTGCGTCACAATTGACTATTTCTGTTTAGTGTTTATTAAATAACACACTGATTGGTTGCAGACACTAAAGTTTAACTTGCGAACTGTAGCATAGCATTGTAAAATAGTCCTCGTGGTATTTCGAAAAGAAATTGTGTACGTACCTGATTACGTATGCAGGGCGGGGAGTGTTGTTACCACTTCTCGCCTGCCGCCGAAAAATCGGCGAGGCACTTTCGTTTCCATTTATTAGTATAAATTATGATAAAATAAAATGCAAGTGTTTTGTCAGAATAATACCGTGTCAAGTTTCTGAGAAAATTTCTGTAGGTTTTTTTACGAGCAAAAGAAAAGCGGTTAAACATAGAGTTTAAGAATAACTTTAATTGATTTTTTCTTGTGATTATATTTATTTTATATTATTATAACAAGAGAACATTGTTACAATGCCAAACACGTTATTAAGTTAAGCGTTTCAACGGAGCGAAGCGGAGTTATACATATATAAAATTGTAACAACTAATAATTGAGGGAGAAAGTTAATGAAAAGAAAATTTTATTTTAAATTAATAATCGTTATAACTATATTTGTATTGATATTGTCTTTCTTAGCAGCTTGCAGAAATGACGATGATAATGATGTTGATGATAGCACTCCTACTCCGACATTAGATCCTACACCAACTCCTTCTCCCACACCTGAAATAACACCTTCGCCAACACCTGAAGCAACACCTTCACCTACGCCTGACACGACACCCACACCGACTCCGACTCCTACTCCAACTCCCACACCAACTCCTTCACCTACACCTGACCCCACACCCACGCCGGCTCCAACTCCTACACCAACACCTACTGCTAATACCATTACAGGGCTTGCGAGAAGCCTTGTAGGTACACGGTTTAATATGGGCGGGTCAAGACCAAGTGATGGTTTTGATAATTCCGGATTTATTTACTATGTGCTAAACCAAAATGGTATTGATTACCCACGACTTACACGTGATCAAATCTTAGTTGGTACTCGCATTGAAGATTTCTCTGAGTTACAAATAGATGATGTTATTTATTTTAATGTAAGTGATGGAAATAACATGGTATTAATTGGCGGCATCTATTTAGGTGGTGAAAAGATGATTTATGCATCAAGCTCTGCCGGTGCTGTTCGCGAAAGCGATATATCACAAGGGTGGTATAAGGATGCATTTGATTTTGCTATAAGAATGGGTTAAATATATTAATACCAAGCTAATTGATGTAAATTAGTATGTCATTCGGAGTGGAAGTACCAATATAATGTTTTTATTGATTTTTTAGTAAATCAATGTTATTATTCGTTTTCTTAGTATAAATATGGAGCTGGCATTTATGGAAAAACAATATAAAGAGATAATAGCAAAAGAATTTCGAGATTGTGTTATTAACACAATTAAACGACTTGATAACACAGAAACAAATCGTCCGTTTCATACTGCTCTTCTAAGTGATGAAGCATTATTCTGGAGTAGATTTGAACGTTCTTTTTCAACAAGTTTTGGACAGCGAGTAATTGAAGAAATTTCTAAAGTAGTAGCTATTGCCGGAGGAGCAACAGATGCAATACGACAGAAAGAAACTATAGTTGTTCTTGATAAGGCTGTTGATGAAGCAATAACAAATCATATCCAAACCCTAAGAGCATCATATAGATTGAAATGGAGAGATACTGTTTCTGAAATGTCGAGAGTATACTTATTGAATGAGTTTGTTGAGCATCGCATTATCTCAGATTTATGGTGGTATAAGAATGATGTAAATCATTATATGAGTATAAAAACTGTAAAACCAAATATTGACCAAACATCAATTGCTAAACAAGATTTATTGAGATTAACAATGTCAGACTCGTCTTGTAAAGCTTATTTTGGCTTGTACTACAACCCTTATGGTGAAGAACGTTCATCTTATGCACATAATCCACCAATGAGTATATTTGATTTTCACAGTGATAGTTCAGTGTTAATTGGACGTGATTACTGGGATACACTTGGTGGTGTTGGTTGTTATGATATTGTGTTGGATATAGCAAGAGAAGTCGGAGCAGAAACTCGAGAAATTGTAAAGAAATTAAGATAAAGAAATAAATGTTTTTAATAAACCAGATGTTAATTATATAGAAAATAAAGATAACTGATGTACTTCATCAGAACTCTTTATCTGTTTTCGTGTTTGTTTTTCCCATGATTCATCATTTGTATATTTGTATCGCGAGTACGGGAATCCTAAATATTCTTCTTGTTTTATACTACTCATGTGGGCGGTTATGGTTTTTGCGATGGCTTCACCAAGAGCAATCGGAACTGCGTTACCTATTTGCTTGTATTGATCAAGAATTGAACCACATATTTCCCAAGAAGCAGGAAATTCCTGAATAGCTTTATATTCTTGTACACTTAACGGTCTATCTTCTTTAGGATGACATAAATCAGTTGCAGGCATAGCAGGATGTGTTACAAGCGTTGGTGATGGTCGGTTAAATGATACACGCCGAAAGAAACCGGTTTTGCCACCTCCAAGATTATAAGAATGACCCATTGCTTCTTTTTGCATATCCGGAGATAGATGCTTCCAGTATTGTCCTTCTTTTAACATTCGGTAATACTTTAATCTTACTTCCGGAAATGCAACATGTTGATGTACAGTGTTCTTTGGTAATATGTCAAGAGCTTCTGATAGTGTCCTCCAATTGGGTAAACCATATATCTCATTGTTCGAGTGAGATGGTGATAAATAGGGGACTTTTTCTGAACCATGATACGCAATCATTATGACGCGCTCTCTTATTTGCGGTGCTCCATAATTTGCTGCATTATACAGTTCAAACGCAACTGTATATCCTGCTTCTCTTAACACTTTTAATATGTGTAATAATGCTCCTCCTTTTATTGGTATTTTTTCATCTGTTATCACATCGTTGTCGGAATATGGATAAGCTGATGATAAAAGACCTCGAACATTCTCTATAACTATATATGTGGGCATTATCTCGGTAACTATATCTATGTACTTTAAAAAAACATTACCTCTGCTATCTTCAAAGCCTTTGCGAGAACCTGCTGAAGAAAATGCTTGACATGGCGGTCCTCCGAAAATTACATCGACTTTTCGTTTTTTTGGAATACCTGCAAACCTCAGTATTTCGGTTGCTGAATAATTGTTTATGTCACCAATTAAAGCCATTTCAGGACGATTTCTATCAATTGTCAATCTACAAGCTTTATCAAACTCACAAGCAAGTAATGCAGTTATTCCACCTTTTTCCATGCCAATATCAAGACCCATAGCACCTGTGAAAAAACTAAGTGCCACTATATCCGGTAATTCTTTTGTTTTGCGTGGGTGGTCATCTGGCTCAATTGAAATACAAAAGTCTTTTATATACTGATCAACTGCGTTTTGTTGAATAATCCACTGTTTTCCTACCATTTCTGCTTTTATATAACCTTTACGGAGCAGAGAGCGAATGTGTTGAGCAGAAACTTTTAATTGATTAGCAACATCATTAACTGTTATCATAATGGAGTGCCTCCTGTTTCGCATACGAAATAAAATATGTACCCATTATACATATTTCATATTATACAGTCAACACTAACTATCGTATCTGTAGTAAATAAATAACAACTCTCTTGTGTTTATTTTTCAAACAACCCGTTAGCACCATCTTTATACCATAATTTTGTCAAAAATAATCCGTTTGGGGGTACTGTCGGCCCTGCTTGTTGGCGGTCTTTGTTCTCCAGTAGTTTAGGGATATCGTTTGGAAAAATCTTTCCCTCCGAAACGTATAATAATGTGCCAACCATCGCCCTAGCCATATTATACAAAAACCCATTTGCACAAACCCTCAACTCCACAAAAGGTTCATTTTCCTCAAC
This sequence comes from Oscillospiraceae bacterium, assembly GCA_031281195.1. Taxonomy (GTDB): domain Bacteria; phylum Bacillota; class Clostridia; order Oscillospirales; family Oscillospiraceae; genus WRMH01. The sequence continues at coordinate 1,756 of JAITFS010000233.1, read as the reverse complement.
CTCAAACCAATGCACCGTCCTAATAGATGTTTTTGTTTTAGTTCCAACAGAACGCATTGCGGCAAAATCATTTGTTCCCACAAAGTGTTTTGCCGCTTGTTTCATTTTCTCTATGTCCAAAGTATGAGGGTAAAAATAAGCACTATTGTTATAAAAAGGATTGCGAATTTTTGCATTGAAAATCTTATAAGTATACTCCTTTTTTACACAAGACAAGTTTGCATCAAAATCGTCAGGCACATAAACCGCTGATTGAACGGCAATATCACTTGGTATAAGAGCGTTTACAGCATAAGGTAAACGCTCAGGTGGTATGGTTGATGTTGTCTTAAAGTTTGCACAATATACCTTTGCATGTACACCGGTATCTGTTCTGCCGCAGCCTGAGAGTTTAACAGGCTGCTCGTTTATCTTTGATAAAGCAGACTCTAACGTACCAGCGACGGTATCTTCTGATTTTTGCACCTGCCATCCGTGATACTTTGTTCCGTCGTACATCAAACGAATTGCTATGTTTTTCATATTTTTTATGTTACTTTCAATAAGAATTGATTATCTCAAGGCACATTCTGCCGTTGTGGTACGGGCATTTCCATTCCTCGACTATTGGTCGTCTTTCTTTTGTGTTGCTTCCGTCCGGCATTACTTCACTAAGCCACTCTGAGCCGGGGCGTTTGTCCACTAGTTTTTCCATAATAAAAACTAAAATCGCTTCTGCTGCTTCTCTGTATTTTAGATGTGTCGGATGTTTCTTTGCCATATTTAGAAAACCTACAACAGCTTCTGCTTGCACCCACCAGATTCGTCTTTCGTCTTCAACATCATCAAGACACTCATTGCGTAATGATTTCTCGCGAAAAGCCCGGTCATACACACTTTCAGCTAAAGCGGAGCATATATTTGACACATTTTTACGTAAATCTCTGTCCTCAACACTATCAAGTTGGTTTGCACCATCTTCAACTAACCATGAGCTTTCTATATCGTGTCCATAAGATATTAAGTCAATCAGATTGTTCCACTCTTTATCAAAGAATACGTCTTGCCTTTTTAACCTTGGGTTATACACTTTATTAATAAATGTGTCCAAAATCGAACGCATTTTCACTGCTACATTTTCATCACCGGTAACTTTATATAGTCTGCTGTATGCTTCGAATACGTGCAATAATGTGTTCATGGTTCTTTGTGCGATAATTCCATTTTCAGAGAGTTTATCGTTTTCTTCCTGTGATGTTATTGTTCGCTCATAAGTTTCGCCATATCCTCCGGAGTCTGTAAATCGGTTTTCTATCAAGTCAAAAAGCTCCATAGCTTTTTCTAAAGCCTTTTTATCTCCACTTGCTTCAAAATATGTAGCAAGTGCGTATATTGCAAATGCTTGGTTGTAGGTGTGTTTGGTTGTATCAGCGGGTTTTCCGTCATAAGTAACAGACCAAAACACTCCACCGTGTTTTTTATCCATACAGTGTTTTAGCAGAAACTCATACGCGTGTTTTGCACTTTCCAATACATCATCACGTTTTAGAATACGTGCCGCTTCTGAGAAAAACCACAATATTCGGCTGTTTAATATACAGCCTTTATCAGCTTTTTTGTCCAAGAACAAGTTAATGTCCATAAAACCGTAGTAACCGCCGTGTTTTTTGTCAATTATACTTTGCCAAAATGGAATAATGTTATCATCCAACATGTCTCTTGCGACTTTTTGAATATTCATGAATACCTCCTTAATGTATCTGTATTAATGTATTTT
>JAITFS010000221.1 GCA_031281195.1 Oscillospiraceae bacterium | reverse complement strand
AATGTTCATATTTCTGTGCGTTTAACAAACCCTGTTGTTTTACCAACTACTGTAAAAGCTGTCTTTAACGATGCTTCTGTTGAAGATGTTGCTGTTACATGGGAAAATGTTGACTTAGTAGCACTCAGCAACTCACCGGTTGGGATTTATAGGATAAATGGTACCGCACAGGGTTTGCCGGTGATTTGCTTTGTCAGCATGGAGGAAGAAAACTACATCGAAAACCACAGCTTTGAAGATGAAGACCGTTCAATGTGGATAATAAACAACATAGGCAACACTGAGCAGCTTCGTTTTCAAGAGAAGGCTACAGATGCTCATAGTGGTGTGTATTCGTTGCATTTTTGGGATCCAGATTATGTAGAGTTTACAATAGAGCAGGTTGTTACCGGGTTACGTCCCGGGTACTATAACTTTGCGGTGCATCTACAGGGAGGCGATGCTACAAACTATGAGATGTTTATCTTTGCTCGTGCTGATGGTGTAACTTACAGGACAGATACAGATGTTGACGGTTGGGTAAATTGGCGTAAGCCGATGATTCTCGACATAAGAACTGAAACCGGTGAAATAACTGTCGGCGTTCATATCAGAGCAAACGGTGGCGCATGGGGGACACTAGATGACTTCATGCTCAACCCTGTTGAGTAAGCTTTGTGACAAGGTGAATGATTTATATGTCTATTTAATGCTTCCTATCGGCTCAAAGGAGCATCCATGCTCCGCTCGACGTCAGTCATAAATATACATATAAATCATTCACCTTGTTCGTTTATTATATCAATATAAATTTTTCGATTAAATCTGCGACGCCATCGTTTTCGTTAGAAAGTGTGATATAGTCGCAGATTTCTTTAATGTCCTCGGGTGCGTTTTCTACAGCTACAGAAAAACCGGCAAAATCCATCATAGAAACATCATTATATGCATCACCAACTGCAATAACTTCACTACTTGATATGTCGTAGAGCTTGCAGATTTCTGCGAGTGCTATTCCTTTACCTGCGTTAGCACTTACAAACTCCAGGAAAATTGGCATAGATGAGAAGCAATTAAGCTTGTATCCGAAGTGGTCGCTCATTTCATAACCAAGTTTTTTTATTCTGTTGGGTTCTGATATCCATAGAACCTTTGAAACTCCTGAAACTTCATCTTTAATTTCCGCAAGGTCAGAAATAATTTTCATATCTAAACCTTTGCAGAAACAATGATAGTTATTTGTTTCTTCACTAATACGATTTGCCCAAAGCTGCGGTCCTGTCCAAACTATTTGTGGAATGTCGAGTTTTTGTCCTATGCTAAAAGCCTCACATGCTAAATCAAAGTCAAGATATTCTTCAAACAGTTGCTTTTCTGACTTACCCATAAATGCTGCAGCACCGTTATACACAATAAAAGGCATGTCAATTCCTGCTCCATTGTTAACTGTATCAAATATTTCACGGATAATACCAACATTGCTAAATGGCCGCCCTGTTGCTACAACAAACATTACGCCTGCTTCAACTGTTTTGATGATTGCTCTGCGTGTGCGATCAGTAAGCTCATGGTTATTGTTGAGTAGCGTTCCGTCCATATCTGATGCTATAAGTCTATATTTCATAAAGTGGCAACCTTTCTTGTAAAAATTATTAATTTGCGATTATGCAATCCGTGAGATTAATTTAGGACCCGGGCGTTGTAAGACAAACTCCATAAAACCGGTGCTGTGTAGCCAATCATCACGCTCGTCTTCTGATAAAATCACAGGCATTCGATTGTGAACCTGTGACACATACTTGTTTGCGACTGTTGTTAGAATGACAAATGCATCATACTTCTCTCCAAGAGGGTCTGTAAAGGTGCTTATCATTCCTGCCATATAGAGCTTTTTCTCGTGTGGTTCATTAAACAGATATTTTGATTTCTTTAATCTTTTTGCTTGTGTAATGTTTCCGTCGGGATATCCCCATTCATAAAAACCGCTCGATGGTATCACACATCGTCTTTCTCTGAGTGCCTTGCCGAACATTTTTTTATCAAGTGCAGTTTCAGAGCGGGCATTGATGATTACGCTGTCATTTGACCAGTGTGGAAATCCCCATTTTACAGCTTCTGCTCCGTCTTTGACATAAACCGGTGCGATGTTTGTGGGAAAAACCTCACCTTGAGCGATAACAGGCAAGGGTGCACCTGACAGTATACCAGATATTGCCGGATTGTACAAAATTTCCAGTATGTCAGAATATGCCTCATCTTCAATTAAATATCGCCCACACATAACCCTTCTCCCTAAGATACTACTTTACCGATAGTGCGGAAAGCATAATCTTCAAAGATTTCTATATCTTCATATAGAGGATTAAGAGAGCGGAGATATGCTTTTTTACCATCAGCGATTAGCTTTTTGCAATATACGTTGTCGGAGTAGGAGAATATCCCTATTTCACCACTGTCAATAACATCTTGCTCACGAACCCATATAACTTGACCGTCGCAGATATATGGATCCATACTGTCACCGCTGACTCGTAAAGCAAAGTCTACAGAGATAGGCACATAAGAGGGAACTTCGATTTCTTCGTAGGAGCTGCTATCAAGAAAGTTTCCGTGACCTGCAGAAACCGGAATATCGTACAAGCGTAAGATACGTGGCAGAGG
>JAITFS010000101.1 GCA_031281195.1 Oscillospiraceae bacterium | reverse complement strand
TTTCTTGGAAGAATGTTATTTACAGGTGATGATGTATATAAAGAAGTTGGTGTACTCTCAGGCGGTGAAAAAGTACGCTGTATGCTCTCAAAGCTTATGCTGTCGGGTGCAAGTATTCTACTTCTTGACCAACCAACAAACCACTTAGATCTGGAAAGTGTCGCAACCTTAAACAATGGTTTAATAGACTTTAAAGGCAACGTGATTTTTACAACCCACGACCACCAGCTTATTCAAACCGTTGCTAATAGAATAATCGAATTCAAAGATGGCAAAATCACCGACAGAAACATGACCTACGACGAATACGTCGAGGCATCAATGGTGGCAGGTTAATATCTTATATAACTTCCAACGCTTGTTCTATATCCTCGATTATATCCTCGATGTCTTCGAGACCAACCGAAAAGCGTATCATACCGGGGTCTAAGCCTGCGGCTTTTTGCTGTTCCTCAGAAAGCTGACGATGTGTTGTTGAAGCAGGGTGCAGAACACAGGTTCTTATGTCCGCTACATGAATCACATTTGAAGCAAGCTTTAACGTATCCATAAACTTTATTGCCGCTTCCTTACCACCAACCAGACTAAAGGTTATAACACCACTTGCACCCTTAAGGTATTTTTTAGCAAGATTATGATACTTATTATCTTTAAGACCGGGGTAGTTTATATTTGTTACCTTGTTTGATGTTTTTAAAAACAAAGCAACCTCTGTAGCATTTTCGCAATATTTTCTCATTCTTAATGCCAGAGTCTCAAGCCCGAGATTTAGTAAAAACGCTGAGTGAGCTGACGGATAAACGCCAAAATCACGCATAAGCTGCATTCTGGCTTTTATGATATATGCGGCTTTTCTATACGTTTCTGTGTAAATGATACCATGATACGACATATCAGGCTCTGTTAAACCGGGGAAGCTCCCTGATTTCCAGTCAAAGTTACCACTGTCAACAATAACACCACCAACCTGCAAAGCATGACCATCCATATATTTTGAAGTGGAATGAACTACAATATCTGCTCCAAAATCAATAGGCTTGCATAAAATAGGTGTTGGGAAGGTATTGTCAACTATAAGTGGAACATTTTTGCTGTGAGCGGCTTTTGCAAATTTCTCTATGTCTAACACAGTCAAAGCAGGGTTTGCCAAAGTCTCGCCAAATACCAGCTTTGTATTTGGTTTAAACGCTGTGGTGATTTCATCTTCTGTTGCATCATTGTCAACATATATGCACTCAATTCCCATCTTTTTTAACGTAAACGAAAAAAGATTTAATGAACCGCCATAAATCTGTGCAATACTTATAAAACTATCACCGGCATCACAGAGATTAAGAATAGCAAGAAGTGTTGCAGCCTGACCGGAGGAGGTACACATTGCGGCAATACCACCCTCAAGGTCTGCAATCTTACTTTCTACAGCCATAACAGTTGGATTTGCAAAACGTGAATATATAAGGCTTTTTGTCGGCTCATCAAAAACCGAGCTTATCTCCTCTGCGGAATCATAAACATAAGTAGTGCTTTGAACTATTGGTACTACACGGGGTTCTGTATTTCCGGGGGTATATCCCGAATGTAAGCACTTTGTATCATCTCTCATAATCTCATTCTCCTTAAACGAATAATTTATTATTCGTTTTATGCTCTGGGGTGTGCTTTTTGATATACGTCTTTTAATTGTTGATTAGCAATCCTGGCATATACTTGAGTTGTTGCAATATCAGCATGACCAAGCATTTTCTGCAAAGAGCGAAGGTCAGCTCCATTTTCTAAAAGATGTGCAGCAAACGAATGTCTGAGCATTTGCGGTGTTATATCGTCACTAATCTCAGCTTTGTCAAGATAACTTTTTAGTATCTTCCAAAAACCTTGTCTCGACATTCGACCGCCGCCTGTATTTACAAATAATGATTCCTCATTTGCGACTGCCATACTCGGGCGTGAAAACGACAAATAACGACTGATTGCTTTTACAGCTGTTTGATAAATTGGTATTGTACGCTCTCTCCCACTTCGGCATATAATCTGCCCTGTGACAAGATTTACATCAGAAAAATCAAGAGCAATTAGCTCACTCACACGCATACCTGTAGCATACAAGGTCTCTAACATTGCTTTGTCACGACAACCCTTAATGTCGCTAATAATCGGTTGGTCAAGTAAAATAGCAATTTCTTCATTTGATAAAATAACCGGAGCTTTTCTTTCGGCAGCGATGGTATCAAGCTCCTCAGTTGGATTTAAGCCTTCGTAACCATCGCTTGTTAAACGGCGGAAGAATGACTTTATTGCAGCAATAAAACGTGTAACAGTTGCTGGAGAACGCCCGTTATTAAGGAGCAGCGAAATATACACCTCAATATCATCCTTTGTGATACTATCAAAGTCGCCTTTTTCGTTATTATCCAAGTAATCAGCAAACTGTGTAATGTCTCTAATGTAAGACGAAATAGTGTTATTCGAAACTTGGCGTTCATTAGCCAGATAATCCTTATAGCTTTCGATATATGCAGTTTTTGACAAAGTAATTCAAACCCCCTAAAAGTGACGAGTAGGAGTAGTTTACCAATGTCAACAGGAATATACAACAACTATTTTTATTATTTTTCATTTTTGTACATATCAACAAAATTATAGGTAATTCTTTACAAAAATCTGCGAAAAAGAGAGAAAATGAAAGCATAAAGCTAGTAAAAACATGTAATCGTGTGTAATAGGTCAGCAAAGGTCAAAATGATTGTTGCATGGAGAATTAACATAGTGTAAAATAGCATTAAGGTCAAAGTTAGTCAAAGTCATACGAGGTGAAGCCTATAATGAGAATGAGCGATATAATTGCCAGTTTTATAAATGATACAATTGGCGAAATGGATGGTATAGCAGAGCTTCAGCGTTCTGAACTAGCCAGCAGGTTTAATTGTGTACCAAGTCAAATAAACTATGTTATATCAACGCGTTTTTCACCGGAGCATGGATATATCGTAGAGAGCAGACGGGGTGGCGGCGGTTATATTCGTATAAGGCGTATTGCTATGGACTCTGACATGCTGGTAATGCACACTATTAACACAATCGGTGAAAGAGTTGACCTTAACACAGCGGCAGCTTTGGTTGCAAATCTTAGACAAAACGGCACTTTAAATAGTGATATATCAAAGCTTATTATGGCTGCAATCGGTAACAAAGCGTTAAGAGCGGTTAGTGCATTAGAGCGTGATGCAGTCAGAGCAAGCATACTAAAGCAAATACTAATCCAGACTTAGGGAAAGGAAAAAATAGTTATGGAATGTCAAAAATGTGATACAAACGAAGTAGTTTTTTACTTTGTTACAAAAAAACGTGAGCCTGTAGAGGTTGACGAGAGTGCAAACATACGTCGTGAGCTAAACAAGCAAATGCGTATAGCAATTGACAATGAAGAATTTGAGAGAGCCGCAGAAATACGCGACGAACTCAAAGCTCTAAATACTTAGGTGAGATTATGAGATATGGTGAGAGATTTTTCGGGTTTTCCGAAAAAGCAACAAAGGTTTTTGAACAAGCACAAAAATTAGCATTGGAATTAGGGCATAGTCATATTGGCAGTGAGCATATATTATATGGATTATCCTTTGAAGATGCCGGACTTGCAGGAAAAGTCTTAAATGATGCCGGACTTAAAGGTGAGATTATTTATGATTTGATTGTTAAGCTCACGGGTCGTGGTGAATATACAGAGAAGCTGCCGCAGGGATATACCCCACGGGCAAAACAGCTTGCAGACATTGCAATTCTTGAAGCAACCAGACGTGGATATACTCACGCCGGCCCTGAGCATTTATTGCTGGGTTTGTTACGTGACCCTGATAGTAATGCAACAAAAGTTATCTACATGACAGGAACTGATAATGACACACTATTTACAGAGCTTGTAAACACTCTAAGTAGTGCTGTGTATCGGCCTTATGACGAAACGGTTAAGGTTGGCGGCAGAAATAGCGGAAATACCAAGGTGCTTGACCAATTTAGCCGTGATTTAACCGAAGCTGCAATAAATGGGCAATTAGACCCCGTTATCGGCAGAGAAACAGAAATACAGCGTGTAATTCAAATTTTATCACGACGTACCAAAAATAATCCGGTGCTAATCGGCGAGCCCGGAGTTGGTAAAACTGCAATTGCCGAGGGGCTTGCTATAAGCATTATTGCAGGTGAAGCACCCGAAACACTCCTTGAAAAACGAGTAGTTACATTAGACCTTAGCGGAATGTTAGCAGGTACAAAATACCGCGGTGATTTTGAAGAACGCATAAAAACCGCAATTCAAGAAGTCCAAAAAGTTGGTAATGTAATACTGTTTATTGACGAGCTTCACACACTTATTGGAGCAGGAGCGGCAGAGGGTGCAATAGATGCGGCAAATATTATTAAACCCCTGCTTGGACGTGGAGAGATTCAAATAATCGGAGCAACTACACTAAATGAGTATAGAAAACATATCGAAAAAGACACCGCCTTAGAAAGACGCTTCCAGCCTGTAACCATTGAAGAACCTTCACAGGTTGAGTCAATTAGTATTCTAAAGGGACTTCGTGATAAATATGAAGACCACCACAACTTAAAAATCACTGATGAAGCAATAGAAACTGCTGTAAATCTTTCCAGCAGATATATAAATGATAGATTTTTACCCGATAAAGCGATTGATTTAATAGATGAAGCCGCTTCTCGTGTAAGGTTAGAAAAGCTTAAGCTTCCGCCTGATTTAAGAGAATTGGAATTAGAGAAAGTCGATCTTACAAAAGAAAAAGATACCGCCATCAGCAAGCAGGATTTTGAAGGAGCTGCCGGTGTTCGTGACCGTGAAAAAATACTTAACGAAAAAATAAAAACTGCACGTAAAAACTGGGAGGATAATAAAAATGAAAACAACAGAAGTGTTGAAGCTGAAGATATTGCAGAGATAGTCGCAGGGTGGACAGGTATACCTGTGACTACAATCACACAGGACGAAAGCGAACGTCTCCTGAACATGGAGGAATTATTACACAACCGTGTTATCGGTCAAGATGAAGCGGTAAAAGCAGTTGCCAGAGCACTCCGTCGTGGCAGAGTTGGATTAAAAGACCCAAAACGCCCGATTGGTTCATTCCTATTCCTCGGACCTACAGGTGTTGGCAAAACCGAGCTATGCAAAACCCTTGCAGAAGCTATGTTTGGTGACGAAGGTGCAATGCTTCGAGTAGACATGTCCGAATATATGGACAAACACAGCACATCAAAAATGATTGGTTCACCTCCGGGATATGTTGGATATGATGAAGGTGGAAACCTCACAGAAAAAATCCGCCGCAAGCCTTACTCCGTGCTGCTTTTTGACGAAATAGAAAAAGCACACGAGGATGTATTTAACATTTTACTCCAAATATTAGAAGACGGTGTACTAACAGATGCACAAGGACGAAAGGTTGACTTCAAAAACACAATCATAGTAATGACATCAAACGCAGGAGCAAGAAATATCACGGATAAACGCACAAAGCTTGGGTTCACATCTGACGACATTGATATTTCCGACAGTGAATATGAGCGTATCCGTGAGTCTGTTATGGACGAGGTTAAGCGTATTTTTAAGCCTGAGTTTCTAAACAGAATTGATGAAATCATAGTTTTCCATAAACTAAGCACCGAGGATATAAAAGAAATTTGCGTAAAAATGCTTGACCTTGTAAAAGGCCGCATGAGAGATGTTGGACTTAATCTATCAGTGGATAGTTCTGCAATTGATCTACTCGCAGAAAAAGGTGATGACCCGATTTACGGTGCTCGTCCGTTACGCAGAGCAATCCAATCATTAGTTGAAGACTTAGTAGCGGAAAAACTACTTGAGGGCAAAATTAATAGCGGTGACAATATAACAATCACCGCTGTTGAAGATAAAATTGAAATTGTGTAATTATTTATCCGAGACCTTCACTGCGAGCTGCTACTACAATTAAACGCTCGTTTGAATCCCAGCTATCTGTGCAGGTTGAAAGCACAAGTATTGGAGTATCGTCTGCTACATCATATCTCTGAATATATGCGTTAATATCAGCTTGACTACCACCACGTAATGTAAATATTTTATCCGTAACACTGGTGACTTTAACATCAACAACACGATAGTTCAAAACTCCGTGTTCGGGAGTAAATATCATTATAAAAGAGTTTTCCTCTCTAAATATATCATCACGGTACTCATGTAATGTCGTAAACATGGTACCGTCTTCCCTGTTATGCCCGTAAAGTATAGCGAATCTATCAAATCTGTCTCTTGTAAGATAATCTAAGAATATTGCTCCGGCTCTATTTCTTTCTTGTAAAAAGGTCGTATAAATGTATTTTTCGTTATTTCTGCAACGTACTATAGGATAATTTACCTCTGTTCCATGTATTAGAATCCACCCGATATAGTCGGAGTTTAACTCATATAAAGCCTCATGGTTTATAGCTATAGTTGTTTGAATTTGACCTTCTGTATAACTATTACCGTTTTGTCCACGTTCCTCGGTATCACTAATATAAACATCGCCTGTTACATTTTGCCCCGATGTTGCGATTTCTCTCAAATCCTCATACTCATAACGCGCTTGAAAACGCCCAAATAATGTAATAATTAGCATTGTTGAAGAAAAAACAAAAATACAACCTAAGACACCCAGAATAATCCATCTTAAGTTCTTTTTAAAGAAATCAATATTAAGAATATACTTGCTTTTTTTTGTTGAAACACGCTTCATAACCGTATAATATTAGCATATTTTCACCAAAAAGTCAATATTTGTACCATATTTTAACTCTTGGAAGCCCGTTTCATCTTCACCCTGCTGTACGCCTTAGGGTTGGGTGGTTTTCTTGTGACAGGGTTTAAGTCTCCCCATGTGGAACGTTTCGACATATAAAATGCCTTCTGTTTTTGTTTTGATTGTTTACTTAGCGGAATAAACTTATCAGACAACGTACTCACTTACCTTTCCATACAACCCCGAACCAACTATAGCATCAATCTCAATACAATCCTCAAGATACCTCACATCCTTAACAGTCCCCTCACGATGAAGCATCTCAACTAAACCTGCTTTGTCATAAGTAATCCTCAAAGTAACTTTTTTACTAAATGCAAAAAGATTATCCTCAATCATTTTCAGAAGAATATCAATACCAAGTCCTGTTTTTGCCGATATTTCAACTATATTTTCACCATGCTTAATAACATTATCAGATGGTACATCACATTTGTTAAACGCTTCAATTCTGGGAGTAGCTCCTGCATCAAGAGTTATAATTAAATCATCAACAACCCTTACCTGCTCCTTCCACTCAGAGCTTGATGAATCAATAACATGAATTAGCAAATCAGCATACTTTAATTCTTCGAGTGTTGCCTTAAATGCATTTACCAGATGGTGTGGAAGCTTTCGTATAAACCCTACAGTGTCAGAGATTAGTATTTCCCCTGCATCACCTACAGTTAATCGTCTGGTTGTTGTATCTAATGTGTCAAAGAGACGATTTTCTGCTTGAACATCCGAACCTGTCAGAGCGTTAAGAAGTGTTGATTTCCCTGCGTTTGTATAACCAACCAAAGCTACAACCGGAACAGCATTTTTCTCACGTAAACGCCTTTGAGTATCACGTGTGCGTATAACCTCGTTTAATTCAGCTTTTAGCTTGTCTATTTTTCGTCTGATATGACGTCTGTCAGTCTCCAGTTGCGTTTCACCGGGACCGCGTGTACCGATTGGCGCACTTGTGCCTGTTTGGCTGACAAGGTGTGTCCACATACCGGTAAGTCTTGGTAAAAGGTAGTTGTATTGAGCAAGCTCCACTTGCAAGCGACCCTCTCGTGTTCTGGCACGTTCTGCAAAAATATCAAGAATTAATGAAGACCTGTCAAGCACACGAAGCTCTAAATCCTCAGTTAATGCTTTTGTTTGTGATGGTGATAACTCATTATCAAACACAACAATCGTACAATCATTAGCATTTGCTATTTCTTTGACCTCTTTGACCTTACCGTCACCAATAAATGTTCTAGGCTCAGGTTTTTTACGGTTTTGTAAAACCCTTCCAAGGCAAGTTCCACCGGCGGTTTCAAGCAAAGCCTCAAGCTCATCCAAGCTCTCATTAGTAGAGCGGTCATAAATCTTCATACTATCAGCAGCCAAACCGACAATAATCGCCCTCTCCGGCTCATTGCTAACTCTTTCATCCTGTAATCTATCAAATATATCCATATAACACTCCCTATAACAAAACCCGTGCTACTGTGAGCACGGGTTTTGTTGATTTTTGATTACTGCTGTTGTTCCAGACCAAACTTTTTGTTAAACTTGTCAACACGGCCACTTGTGTCTACCAGTTTTTGTTTGCCTGTATAAAACGGATGGCACTTTGAGCAAATCTCAATTTTTATATCCTTGCTCGTGCTGCCGGTTTCAATAATCTCACCACATGCACACTTTATAACAGTCTGATGATA
>JAITFS010000181.1 GCA_031281195.1 Oscillospiraceae bacterium | reverse complement strand
AGGGGAGCCCCTTACAGCCACTTGGGTACTTCTCCTTGTGTTGCTCTTATACTACTCAATTGCATTTATATTGTCAAGAGCAACATGTTTCTGTCAGATTGTGAGCCATTCTTCGTTTGCTGCAAACATTTCGTCTGTCATGTCGGAGATTTCCTGCATTGAGCAAACTGCACTTGTTAACGGGTCATGTAATAGTGAGTAAAAGATTTTTCTGCGATTTGATTCTAAAAAGCCTTCAACAGCAAGCTCTTCACAAACAGCACTTGTGTTTACAAGTATTGATAAATGCTCAGGTAAAGCACCAACATGAACAGGACGTAAACCTTCACGACATGCAAACACCGGCACTTCTACGCAACATTTTTCCGGTAGGTTGCTGATAAGTCCAAAGTTTTGTACATTGCCGTTAAACTGGAATGGAGTATAATCACCAAAACAAGCGTTAAAGATATATGCTGCGTATTCGCCGCCTCTTTTTAGATCAACATTTTCTTCATTTAATTCTTTTTTAATATCGTCACGCCATGTGTTCTCTCTTGCTAAGTATTCATCACGAATATATGCATAATAGCCGGGATTCCAGCCTGTTCCGGGGTGGCAATATTTTTCAATTAATTCTTTACGTTTTCTAAACCATGGATTGTATTCAGAGTTATGCCCTGATGATTCGGTAATGTAGTAATCCAAATGTAAAAACATCTCGTTTCTGACTATTTCTTCATCGTAAATCTTTTTGTTTTCGGTGAGAATTTTCCGTAGCTTTAGATATGCATCTTCACCGTTTACTTTGTATTCTAAATAGTAAGATAGGTGGTTAATTCCCGCACATAAGTACGTGACTTCCTTATTTATATCAGCACCAAGCCAGTTAGAAAGCATCCATGCTGTACCCTGCACACTATGACAAAGACCTGTTACATTTATTTTTGTCTCGGATTGAAGTGTACGACAGAGCATTGCCATTGGGTTTGTATAGTTAAGCACAATTGCATTAGGTGCGTATTTTTCAATATCTCTTGCAATGTCAAGCATTACAGGTGCAGTACGCAAATAACGGAAAACTCCGGCAGGTCCACGGGTGTCTCCAACATTTATATCCACGCCGTATTTTTTTGGTATCTCAATGTCATGCCGCCACACATCAACACCACCTGCAAGAATTGTAATTAACACACCATCAGCACCTTCAAGTGCTTTTTTTCTATCTGTTGTCGCTGATACTGTTGCAGGATAATTACCTTGCTTTACGATTTTTTCAACGGCTTGTTTAATGTAGTCGAGACGTTCGGGGTCAATGTCCATCAAAGCGATTTCGCAATCCTTTAACGCATCAAATGTTAGAATATCTCTTGCTAATACACGAGTAAATCCAAAACTCCCTGCTCCTATAAATGCAATTTTCTTTTTCATAGTACCTGCTCCTATCATTCTTTGTAATTATTGTATCATCACTTTTATCTAATATCTATCTATTTGCGTTTTTTCTGTCCCGGATTGAACGAAGCATTTTATAAACACCCGGTAATGTTCGGGAAGCTGTGCGTTTAGCAAAAACATTTATTCTATGAGATTTCTGTCTGAAAATACCAATCAGCTTACGTGGGTGTTTATCGCTTAAAATCTTTGCATCAAGACGATTTATAGTTTTCTCAAGCTGTTCTCCGGACATTGTTTTATAAATCTTACGATATTGGCGGATTAACTTCATAAAACTGTAACGGAAATAAATAATATCACTTCGCGGATAATTTGGCATTCGAAGCTTCACCAGATCATTTGGATTTATATTGCCGTCTATAAATCCAGCTTCTTCTGCAATTTCACGTAATTTTGTTTGCGGATAAGGGTGAAAATAACTTAAAATTATGTTATCAGTGTGCATTTGAGCGTTTAATTTTATTGTTTCGAGTGATAACGCAGGAGTTTCATACGGCAGACCGATAATATTATATGTATTTACAATGATTCCTGCGTTTTTAAGTAAATGTGAAACCTTGATAATATGGTCGTTTTTCATTGTACGGTGAAGATATTTTGAACGCAGCTCCTCATTACCGCTTTCTATACCGATGGTAACTAAGTAGCAGCCAGTGTCGGCAAGCACTTTTACCATTTTTTCATTTATTAGTTCAACACGTAAATTACAAACATATTTTTTATTTATTCGTTTTTTGTATAATTCTGCGAATTCATAAAACCAGTCTTCAAACACATTAAGTATCGCATCATTAAAACTAAAGCACTTAATTTTTGGGTCTTTTTCTAAAACTCGTTCTAACAATTGAATAGCATTTTCTGGAGAGCGAAATCTTGTGTAGTGCTTTTTATTTGGATAAAGATTACGAAGCTCGGCATTTGCGCAATAAGTGCAGGAATAAACACAACCCCTGCCGACAATAACCTCTGCTGTGTTTTGATACACATTACTGTAGAGGTTACAATAGTCGAATATATCTAAATCAGGAAATGGTAAAACATCTAAATCCTCAATAAAAGGTCGTATTGGATTTTTATGTATAGTACCGTCTGTATCTTTTACCCAAAAGCTTTCTGTTTTGAGATTTAGCTTTCCATGTACAGCAAAATAATCTACAAACTCCAAACATGCATACTCCCCTTCGCCAATACAAATTGCATCAACTCCATTTATAGCTAAAACTTCATCAGGAGCAAGCGATGGGTGATACATACCTGCCATGATCGGAATGTTTGGAAACGCTGTGTCCAGCCACTTTATCATTTCATTTGCATATATCATAGCACTGGTTCTAATGCTGATACCTATGATATCCGGGTTAAATTCTTTGATTTTTTCGATAAATTCGTTTTCATCAGGTTTATATATTTGATGATAAAGGTTCACACTATGCCCTGCTTGTTTTAGTACCGCAGACATTGATGCTATTCCCTCATTGTAGTTGCCGGGGATATTCTTTTTATGTTTAGTTTGGTCTATAAAATCCGGATATATAAAGAGAACTTTTATATTTTTTTTCATACGCATTTTCCTCTACGTGTGCTTGCGTTCGGTATATATATTTTTTAGTGGTTTCTATCCGAATGACTTCACATCGTGTTCAGACATTCGGCGCTCCGCCATCCATGGCTACGCTCTACGAAACCAAAAAAACATATACACCTCACCGCACACTCTTTATTCCCTATTCCCTATTCCCTAATTAAATATAAATCCTCGGTAGTCTATTACCTAATCTGCAAAGAATATCGTTCGTAATTGTGCCTGCGGCGGCAGCTACTTCTTCGCAGTGTATAGTTTCATCACCTTCGCTGCCGATAAATATCGCAACATCTCCGGCTTTTACATCATCCACTTCTGTTACATCGAGTATAAGCATGTCCATACAAATACGCCCGATTATCGGCACTTTTTTTCCGCCAACAATTGCCATTCCACCTTTTCCTGTCATTTGGCGAGGTATTCCGTCTGCATATCCGATACCAATTGTGGCAATTTTTATTGGTTTTGTGGCAGTGTATAATCTGCTGTAACTCACACTCTCCCCTGCTTTTATCCAGCGTACTTGTGAAATATCTGCTTTAAGTGAGAGCATTGGTCGGAGATTTGATTTACATTTTGTTTCATCGTCCTGGCTATGAACACCAAAGAGCATTATTCCTGGGCGAGTGTAATCACACAAAAGCTCGGGATAGTTGTAAATCCCATAACTTGATTGTGTATGTAATTTCCCTGCATCATAACCTTTGTTTTTTAACTTTTGTACAACAGAATAAAATCTGTCCATTTGTAATTTTGTAAAATCAATGTCATCATTTTTAAGACTATCAGGTGATGCAAGGTGCGTTGCAGTTCCGACAACAATTAGGTTTTTGTAATTAAATATTTTTTCAATTTCTTCAAAATTATCTGATTCGATACCTAATCGGTGCATACCGGTATCAATTGCAACATGAATATTTAGTTTTTGCGTAGTTTTATCGGTTTCGCTATTTTTATCTGTACTCATCTTGTTAATTGCGTCATTTAACATTTTTGCGTGAAAATCATCAACAATAAGCTGTGTCAGTTTATACCCAAGCAAACAATCAATATCGTTTGGGTGCGCCGAACCTAAAACCAATATTTCACCATCAGGTACAATACTCCTTAGTTTTACACCCTCTGCAACTGTTGCAACTGCAAATGCTTTTATCCCCTCACGTACAAGCCTGCGGGCAACACGCTCAACGCCATGACCATAAGCATCAGCTTTAAGCACAGCCATTATTTCTGCTGTTGGAGGTGAAGCTCTGCGAATGTCTGCAATATTGTGTACCAGTGCGTTCATGTTTATTTCAACCCATGCACGTCCGTAAATATCAGGTTTTGGTTTGTTTTCTGCGATACCATACCACTCACCTGTCTCCGCTTCGAGTGCGAGTTCAATAAGAATATCAACCAGTTCAGGGTAGTCAATTCCGGCAGCCTTCATCATTCTGGGGAGCTGACTTTGTGCTGTAAACCCGGGAATTGTGTTTGCTTCACTAAAGACAATTTCACCATCTTTTTTTAAGAATAAATCAATACGTGCATATCCACGGCAACCAAGAGTTTGAAACACTTTTTTGCCGACCTCTTGTAAGCGTTTTTCGTCTTTTGGATCAATCCGTGCAGGTGTGTGAATCTTGGAGGTTTTTAATGTGTATTTTTCTTCAAAGCTGAAAAAACCTTCCGATACCTCAATTTCGTTAACTCGTCCTGTCATTAGCTTATGATTTCCGACAACAGAGCAACCAACTTCTTTTCCATCAATGTTTTCTTCGATTATAACAACATCATCGTATATAAACGCTTCCTTGACCGCTTCATGTATTTT
>JAITFS010000139.1 GCA_031281195.1 Oscillospiraceae bacterium | reverse complement strand
CTCTCCCGCATGTCTTGCGTTTTCGCAAGTTCCTCTGCTCTGTTGTGTATAATTTTAACATTGATAGATAGATTATTACACAAATCGACAAGAAATGCAACCTTCTTTCCTGTAGCTTCAATAATTGTTAAATCGAGTGACGGTTCTGCGAGTTTTAATGGTATTCCGGGGAAGCCTGCTCCGCTTCCAATATCAAGCACTTTCTTGTTTTTTAGATCTACAGCGTTTAGCACAGCGAGAGAGTCGAGAAAGTGAAGTCTTGCAACGTCTGCGGTGTCTTTTATAGCTGTAAGATTGGTGGTTTCGCCATAACTTTTTAGCATATTATTATATAAACTAAACGATTTAAGCGTGCTTGGAGAGTAGTCAAATCCAAAGTGCTTTGCTCCGCTTGTTAATATGTTAATAAAATCTTCATTCATTGTTTTTCTGCTTGTGCCTTTAATATATCTCTGATTTCTGTTAGGAGTTTTTCTTCATTAGTTGGTTTTGGTTGAGGTTTTTCATCTTCTCTTTTACGAAAAGCGTTTAAAGCTTTAATAAACAAGAAAACTACAAAAGCTACAATAATGAAGCTGATTAGGCTGTTTAAAAACTGCCCGATTGCAAGAACTCCCGGCTCGGCGTTTCCATACAAACGAGGCAAATCAATTTGCCATGAGGAAAAATCAACGCCAATTAAAACACCTATAAGCGGAGTTGCGATGTTAGTAACTATTGATGTGATTAATGCGGTAAATGCACCGCCGACAATCATACCAACAGCCATATCCATCATGTTACCTTTGATGGCAAATGTTTTAAACTCGTTGAAAAATCTCCTGATTTTTCCTATATGATGTTCAGACTTTTTCTTCTTTGACATTTGGCTCTCCGCTGTAGGGGGTGTGCCCCTGCATGTCCTGTGATATTATTGTTGTTTTCGGGATATATGGGGAGGTATATGTTTGTTTTTGTAGGGGCGGTCGTCCTCGACCGCCCGCGGGCGACTGGGGACAGTCGCCCCTACACGTCCTGTGGTATTATTGTTGTTTTCGAGATACATGGGGAGGTATATGTTTGTTTTTGTAGGGGCGGTCGCCCTCGACCGCCCGCGGGCGACTGGGGACAGTCGCCCCTACGAGGGTTTTGTTATAATTTCTAAACCACCTAAATATTTCCGCAAAACCTCTGGAACAACAACGCTGCCATCTTTTTGTTGGTTTTGCTCGACTAGGGCGGGGAGAATACGGCTGGTGGCAAGACCGGAGCCGTTTAGTGTGTGCATAAACTCGGTTTTACCTGTTGCGTTTCGTTTAAAGCGCATTGCACCACGTCTTGATTGATAATCTCTTGCGGTCGAAACAGACGAAACTTCTTTATAACCGTTCATTGATGGAATGTGAATCTCTATGTCGTAAGTTCTTGCCATCAGAGCGGAGCAATCACCTGCCGCAAGCTTAACTGTGCGGAAACAAAAACCAAGCCCCGAAACGAGAGCTTCGGCTTTGCTGACAATTTCATCAAAAGCAACCACAGCACCTTCGGGCGTTGTAAATTGGAACATTTCCACCTTATTAAACTGGTGACCACGCACCATTCCACGTTCCTCTGCACCATAAGTGCCGGCTTCACGGCGAAAACACGGTGTATAAGAAAAGTATTTTTTAGGAAGCTCATCTTCTGTCAGGATTTCGTTGCGGTGAATAGAAGCGAGTGCTGCCTCTGCTGTTGGGAGCATGTAGTGCATCCTCTCATCGGTGGGATTTGCGATTTTGTAAACCTCGTCGGTATATTTTGGGAATTGTCCTGCCGTTAGCCCACATTCATACTCAAGCATGTGCGGTACAAGCAAAAACTCGTAACCGTCTGCTACATGAGCATCAATAAAATAGTTTAGTAACGCCCACTCAAGACGTGCACCAAGGTCACGATATATCCAAAACCCACTACCTGCAAGAGTTACGCCACGCTCATAGTCGATTAATCCTAAAGTGTTGCATAAATCTATATGGTTCTTTGGTTCAAAGTCAAATGTTCTCGGTTCGCCAAAATGTCTAATTGCTTCGTTGTTTTCTTTGCCACCGGCAGGAAGATCATCGTCGGGAGGATTTGGCAGACCAAGCATTAGCTCGTTGTATTCATCTTCTATAGTTTTAAGCTCTGCTTCTGTTTTCTTAACCTTTTCTTTAAGCTCATTAAGCATAACAAAAACATCTGCGGTATCTGCACCTTCTTTTTTTAGTTGTGGGATTTGTTTGGAGATCTTGTTTTGCTCTGCTTTATCGGTTTCGCTCACAGCTATAAGAGACCTGCGTTTTATGTCAAGCTCTAAAATACGGTCAATCTCAATCGAGCGGTCATGTCCTTTTTTGAGAAGTCCTTGTTTAATGTAATCGGGTTCTTCGCGAATCAATTTTATATCAATCATGATGTGTTTACCTCAATTTAGTTACTGTAGGGGACGTGCCCCTGCGCGTCCCGTGGTTTAGGGATTATTTTCGGGGTTCACAGGAGTGCATCCCCTACAAGCCTAAGAGTTTTAAGAGCCTAAGGTTGATAAGGTGTCAAAGAGGTTGTCGAAGTCCTCGCTGTCGTAGTATTCGATTTCAATTTTCCCTTTTGACTTACTTTGCTTTATCGTAACTCGGCGACCAAGTGCGGATGTGAGTTGGTTTTGTGCTTCTAATAAGTAATTTACTTCGAGTCCTCGTTGTGTTGCACGAGTTGTTTTAGTTTTACCGAGTTTTTTAACATATGACTCAACATCTCGTACGTTCATATCATTTTTTATAACAATTGTTGCCGCTGCCTTAATGTCTTCTTCATCTTTTAGTGCAAGCAACGCTCTTGCACTACCTGCTGAGAGTTGGTCACGAAGCACAAGCTCGATTAATTCCGCAGGTAAAGAGAGCAATCTTAGTGAGTTTGCAACTGACGGGCGTGATTTGCTGACCTTTTTCGCTACATCCTCTTGAGTCATGTTAAACTCTTCCATAAGCGCTCTATAACCACGAGCTTCTTCGATCGGGCTTAAATCTTCACGTTGAAGGTTTTCAACCATTGCAAGCTCTAAGGCTTTTTGGTCATCTGCCGGCATAATGCGAACAGGAAGCTCCAGCAATCCTGCTTCACGAGCTGCCCGCCACCTGCGTTCTCCGGCAATAATCTGATAATATCCACCCTCTATACTACGCACCATAATCGGCGAGAGAACACCATGCTCACGTATGGAGTCGGCAAGCTCTGCAAGACGTTCTTCTTCAAAAACAGTTCGTGGCTGGTCGCTTTTTGGCTCAATGCGTTGCAGTGGTAAGTATTCAAAATCACGAGCAGTATTATCGATTCCGGTTTCTCCAAATAATGCTCCAAGCCCTGTGCCTAAACCTTTTTTACTCATTTACTTTTGTTCCTTTTCAAAAACTCTTTTGCCAGCTCGTTATATGCTAATGAACCACGAGATAAACGGTCGTAAACCATTATAGGTTTGCCGTGACTTGGAGCTTCAGCAATGCGCACACTTCGAGGTATTGCAACGCTGTAAGTTTTTTCTCTAAAGTATTTTTTCACTTCTACTGTGATTTGTGCGGATAGATTTGTGCGTGTGTCGTACATTGTGAGCAAAACACCTTCAATCTCAAGCTTTGGGTTAAAGGTTTGTTTTGTCATGCGTATGGTTTCCATAAGATTTGCAAGCCCTTCAAGTGCAAAATACTCACACTGTACAGGGATAAGCACTGTGTCTGCTGCACACAAGGAGTTTAACGTCAGCATTTCAAGCGATGGCGGACAATCGACAAGTATATAGTCATAATCATCACGGATATTTGCAAGCACATTTTTCAGCACATACTCACGCTCGCCGTCATTCATGCGAACTATCTCAACGCCTGCTCCGGACATAACCTTGCTGGACGGCAGCAAGTCGCCATAAGGTGTGTTTTTGATTGCGGTTTTTGCATCTAAACCTTCAATAAGAACATTATACAGATTGTGAACGGATTTTTCTTTGCTAACACCCATACCTGATGTGGCGTTGCTTTGAGGGTCCATATCACAAAGCAGCACCTTTGCACCCAACTCTGTGAGTGCCGTGCATAGACTTACACAAGTGGTTGTCTTGCCGACACCACCTTTTTGATTTGCAACTGCAACGATTTTTCCCATAAAAATGACCATTTCTTTCAGA
>JAITFS010000081.1 GCA_031281195.1 Oscillospiraceae bacterium | reverse complement strand
GCCTGCGAAGACACATGGCGTTGGCAGAGCATGAATCCCAACGGGTATGAAAGAAAAAATATCTACAAGTAAATTATTGCAGCGAATTTTTAAGACAACATCACTCGACCGCCTCAACCGCAGATTTGATACTGTGGATAGCGCTGTGCCAAAGTTTAATGAGTATATTAGTGATTTGTGTAAGCAAAAAAAGTTGTCGCACGAGCAGGTGATAAAGAAATCAGATATTGCCCGCACTTATGGACACCAACTATTTAACGGAACTCGCAAGCCTGCGCGCGACAGGGTTATTCAGCTTGCTTTTGGCTTTGGTATGAACTACGAGGAAACCCAAAAATTATTAACAATAGCTAGAAAAAGCACTCTTTACCCAAAAATTAAACGAGATGCAATAATAATATTTGCACTAAAGCATGAATTTGATATTAATGCTATACAAACTGCATTATATGATGCTTTACTTCCATTACTCGGAGAAGAAAGATGAAAAGAAAATTACTTGATGAATTCTTAAAATCCGATTTCTCAGAAATACAATTACCTGAGGAATTATCAACCACTTTTAATATAATTGAACGAATAGGTTTTAATGAATTTGGTGAAACATTCATTTTGTCAGATAAAAATACAAAGGAACAGTATGTACTAAAAATGCAAGATTGTTCTGATGTTGTAAATGGTAATGAAAAACAATTATTATATGGTTTAAAACACATAGGATTACCACAATACAAAAATATAATCGAACAAAATAATAAGCAGTACTCAATATATAAATATGTTGAAGGTGAACCGCTAGATGAGTATTTGATTGACATGTCTTCTGTAGATACTAAGCAGGTTGTTGATAATATTTTATCCTTGTGTGATGTACTTAAATATCTGCATTCTCAACCTGAACCAATTATTCACAGAGATATTAAGCCATCAAATATAATTATTAATATAGAAAACAATTCTATAACACTAATAGATTTCGGTATTGCACGAAAATATCAAGAAAATGCAGAGATGGACACAACATACTTTGGAACGCACAAGTTTGCTCCACCGGAACAATATGGATTTGCACAAACAGATTGTCGTACAGATATATATTCATTAGGTGTAGTAATGCGATATTGGCTAACCGGCTCAACAGATGGTAAAAAGAAAATACTAGATAAGAAACTGGAGCGGATTGTAGCTAAATGTACAGCGTTAGCACCGGAATCTAGGTATCAGAATATTACAGAATTACACAAGGCTTTGACTAGATATAAAAATAATACAAATTTTAATCTTGCTGTTATTGCTGGTGGTATTGTTGCAATTGCTACATTATGGGCTTTAGTATTATTTATGGTTATGCTATCAAATGATATTGAACAACCTGATACTCCACTATTTCATACACCTGTAGGATATGATGATAACGAATATCAACAGCTTGTTTCTTTCTTTTTGTACGAGGATAATTTGGCAAAAATACAAGAGCAGCATATTGGATTTAACATTGAAAACCCTGCAACATGGTTCTGGGAACGTGGTGGAACGTACATAGCTGATGATGGTAGTGAACATCCACTTACAAACTTTATCGCATGGCGAGATAAGCGTGTGAACTATATACATCTTACAAATATAGGCTTTACCGGTGTACTTGATGTATCAAACTTCGAACAGCTTATAGTGTTAGATGTTGCACAGAATAATCTCGTTGATATTAAACTACATGGTTGTATTTCTCTCCAAGACTTGCGTGTTGATAGAGATATTCTCGCCATACTCGATTTATCAGAATTACCGTCACTGGAGTTTATAAATTAGAGCAATAATTCAATAATTATTAATACAAAACAAAAATGATATGTATGCAAAATGCATACCTTTTTTATGCAGAAATTTGCTATTGTGGTGATATTCAAGATATTGACAACACAGCAAGTAAGGAGAAGCACAAAATGAAAAGAAGATTATTAACATTAACGGTGGCAATAGTTATGTTACTAACACTAATGCCAATATTCACAATGGTGTCCGCTGAAGCAGAAAAAATCACAGAGGTATTCATTAACTTTGAGGATGGTTCATTAGGTGGTTTTGAACCTAGGGGGATTGGTGATGGACTGGTAAATCTCACTATAACAGATGAAGAGTCTCACTCGGGTAACTATTCGCTTCTAGTTTCGGATTTGCAAGAAACTTGGTTTTCACCGGGACTACAAGTAGCTGAGTATATAATTCCCGATACATGGTATGAGTTTACAATTTGGGTGAAAGCGAAAACAACTGAACCTACATTTTTTAGTTTGGAAACGCAAATGCTAGCTCTTAACTCAGCAGATGAATGGCCAACAGCGTATCCATTTTCATCTGATGAAACAGGAATAAGAACCCATGATGAAGGATGGATAGAAAGAAAAGAAAGATTCTATTATGACTCCACTCTTTATGATTTGGATAACGTAACAGTTTATGTTCAAACTATGAATATAACTGACGAATTTTACATTGATAGTGTATCATTTAAGATAGCAGACCTTGATCAAAACTTAAAAAATGCAGCACGACTGCCTTCACTTTGGGAAACGTATGAAGATTATTTTATGATTGGCAATCTGACTGATACCTATCCATACAATCCACACAATGGTACGATTGATTTTTATAAGCGACACTTTAACATCTTAAAGGTGATGGGTAGCTTGGCTTGGACTGAGAGTTTTATGCCGGAAAGATGGGTGTATGATTTTACTAAGGCAGATAAAGAGCTTGAAATATTAGACCCTGATGATTTTGTCTTATTATTTCCATCGGTGATTTATCGAATGCACAATCCAACATGGATGGCTCGGAATGACGATGGAACACTCCTCACTCGTGTAGAAGCAGCCGGCAATATGGAGCGATTAATCAATGATGTGTCAGAAAAATATGCAGGTCGATTTCCTATATGGGAAATTGTTGGTGAACCTCGTAGCAATCTATGGAATGAATCAGGTTGGTGGATTGAAGGTGACGGACATAGAGCAAGCTGGTATCAAGCGTTTGATAATGGTGCAAATAGAAGCGCTGGCGAGTTTGGTGGAGATTATGTAGAATACGCTTTTCGCTTTGCAAGAGCAGCAAACCCAAGTAGTAAGCTATATCTTAGCGACCAAGCAGAGGAATATGAAAGAGTTGCAAATAATGTAGCAGATTTAGTTAAAGGTATAAATGACAAATGGCTTGCTGAGGGCAATGATCGTTTGCTTATTGAAGGTATTGTCATGCAAGGGCATTATTCACTAGATACACCGCTTGAAGATATCGAGCGGACACTTAAACTGTTTGCCGACCTTGGGGTTAGCGTTTCTTTTGGAGAACTCGATCTACGGCTTTTTGATATAGGAACAGCAGGTGAGCCAACACAGGAGCTTTTTGAAAAACAGGCAGAAATGTATGCTCGATTATTTCTTATGTTTAAAGAATATGCTAATACTATTGAGCATGTAACCTTTTGGGGTGTGGCTGATATTACCTCATGGCTTAACTACGTTAGTCCCAACGGTTTTGTACAGTTGCCAAAGTATCCACAATATCCCCTACTTTTTGACAACGACTTTTTACCCAAACTTGCATACTTCGCAGTCATTGACCCTGAGGGATACCTTGCAGGTGATTTTGACACTGAAGAAAAACGTATGGCATGGCTAGAAGCAAATATGCTACCTGAACCAGACCCAACACCAGCACCAGCACCTACACCGAACAATGACCCACAAACACCACTAGACCCAACCCCAACACCGACTGTAACACCCGACCCAAATGTCACACCACCACAAGATGATCCTGTGATAGACAAATCAAGCAACATGACACTATGGATAGCTCTAGGAGTGGGTGGCACGGTTGCAATCGCTGTTGTTGTGGTGTTGATTATTAAGAAAAAGCGTTGAGAGTGGTAAATACAATAAAAAATACAAGTGAGGTATTAAGATGTCAGAACAGATAGTTGAAGTTCCGAAGAAAATTCCAGAGCAGCTTATGGAAACACCGAAGAAAAAGAAAAAACGAATTTTTACTCTTGAACTATTTATTGTCATTATGCTGGGTATCACGGCTGTATGCACTGCATGGGCAAGCTGGGTAGGATCAGTTCATGCAAGCAACCAAAATGAGAAGTTTACGATTAGCAATAATATTTTCTCAGAAGCTAATGCTTTGTTTAATAAGGGAGGTCAGGAGCAAATAACTGACATCATAATATATAACGATTTGAACAGTATAAATGTTGATATAAATTTAGCTAAATTACGTGGTGATACTGTTTTGGTGGAACATTTAGAATGGAAAAGAGAGTTGTTAATAGATTTATATATTAATGATGAATTTTATGATGCTATCTTATGGGCTCATGCTGAATTTGATAAACAGGGCGATTATTATGTATCACCTTTTCAAAACGAGACATTTCAAGATGAGTATCTAAAAAGTGCAAATGAGCTTTTTGTTGAGGGAGAAGATTTGCTAAACGCAGGACGACAAGACGGCTCACATAGCAGATCCTTCGGTCTTGCAACGGTCATTTATGCTGTAGTATTATTTTTGCTCGGTGTTGATAACTCTTTTAAAACATGGCGATATCGAATTATCATCTTTGTAGTCGCGTGTACTGCATTCCTTTTCACTACAATTTATATGTCAACAATACCACGACCAGAAGGTTTATTCGGTTAATTACAAACAGCATAAATAAGATAATGATAAAGGAGGAGTTCTATATGAGGCCAATACCTGCGCGAGAATATTATCATGAACAGGACAAGCAAGCACTGGATGCATTAAAAGCCATCCCCGGCTTTACTACGGTTTTGAAGGCTTTTATGAAGGTTTTCAACGAAAAAATGATGCATGGTTTGAATATGGCAAGCAAAATTAGAATATGCCCCGAGCAATTACCGGAAATCTATGCTTATCTACCGCCAATCTGCGAGGCTCTTGCAGTCAACGAACCCGAGCTGTATCTCGAAGAAGACCCCCGTCCAAACGCTTATACTTATGGAGATACACAAGCGTTCATTACTATAACTACAGGATTGCTTGAACACATGTCGGAGGACGGTGTCCGAGCTGTATTAGCACACGAGGTCGGGCATATTGCTTGCCGACATGTTTTGTATCACACAATGGCAGATATGATAATTGAAGGTGGTGATGCTATTTTAGGGTTAGGTATTCTATCGTTACCAAT
>JAITFS010000006.1 GCA_031281195.1 Oscillospiraceae bacterium | reverse complement strand
CATGTTGGAAGTGACAGTGTGTATTTTAACAGATATGGCAGATATGACAGTGTTGGAGCATATCAAAGTGAAAACTCACCATATCGTGATTGGTTTACATTTAATGATGACGGAACTTATGCCGCATGGTGGGGTATTGAGCTTTTGCCTGCCGTAAACTCACACAGTCAAAGTTATAAAGATTTTTTATGTGGTAAAAACGGTGTTATTGCACACTGGATGAAACGTGGTGTTTCCGGTTGGCGTCTTGATGTAGTTGATGAAATATCCGATGATTTGCTCGACCCTCTGTGTGCTGCAATGAGACGTGAAAGCAAGGATGTTTTTATCACCGGTGAAGTCTGGGAGGATGCCTCGTACAAGATTGCTTACAGTAAACGCCGCCGTTATTTTCAAGGTGGTCAACTGCACAGTGTTACAAATTATCCTCTTAAAAATGCGATTATAGCCTGCGTTAAGGATGGAGATGTTAATATACTTGCTAATACAATGGCTAGCTTGAATAGAAATTATCCGAAAAATGTTCTCAACTCTGTTATGAATATTATCGGAACACACGATACAGCCAGAATACTTACAGTTCTTAGTGGCGTTCAATTTCCTGATAATAAGTTTGATATGTCGCACTTTAGACTATCAGGTGACGAGATACTTCTTGGGAAAAAACGTCTAAAGCTTGCAGCAGCACTACAATTTACATTACCCGGTGTTCCCTGCGTTTATTATGGTGATGAAGCCGGAATGGAAGGTTTTATCGACCCGTTTAACAGATGTTGTTATCCTTGGGGTAATGAGGACAGAGAGTTAATCGAGTGGTATAAAAAAATATCGGCAATTCGCAAAGAAAACAATGCCTTTAAGGAAGGTGCTTATACATTAATTGAAGCACGTGACGGGATTTTTGCTTTCACTCGCGGAAAAGGTAAAAAACGCATTTTAATAGCTATCAACGTATCAGATCAAGATAAAACAATAACTGCAACACCTGCATCGGAGTTTAATTTCAATTTATTAACGAATGAAAAAACCGATGCTCTAATAATAAAAACAAGCGAGGTTGGTATTTATAATGTCAGATAAGAATAAAAGCAAAGACTCACAATTTACAATGGATTACAAAGACAAAAAAACTTTCACAATGCTTTTCATAGACAAGCTAGAGGTACTCAGAGGAATTACTCTCGATGATGCATCAGTAGATGACTGTTACATCGCTCTTGCTTCTCTCACCAAGGACCAGATAATGAAGCAGTGGATTAGGAGCGGTGTAAACACTTATAAGCATGACAGTAAAAAACAAGTGTTTTACTTTTCACTTGAGTTTCTACTTGGGCCTATGCTTTTGCGTAACTTAATGTCACTTGGGTTAAAAGAAGTATGCGATGAGTCGCTTACTGATTTAGGTCTTAATCCGGAATCAATTTACAGCGTAGAGCTTGACCCCGGTCTTGGAAATGGTGGTCTTGGAAGGCTTGCTGCATGTTTCTTAGATTCACTTGCATTTCTTGGTATTCCGGGGCATGGTTGCTCAATACGATATAAGTATGGTTTGTTTGAGCAAAAAATCGTAGACGGTTATCAAGTAGAAATGCCCGATAACTGGCTTAAAATTGACTCTGTCTGGGAAGTGAAAAAACCGCATAAGGCTGTGCTTATAAAA
Source organism: Oscillospiraceae bacterium (assembly GCA_031281195.1). GTDB lineage: Bacteria > Bacillota > Clostridia > Oscillospirales > Oscillospiraceae > WRMH01. The sequence goes on along the minus strand of JAITFS010000006.1, from coordinate 4,161 downwards.
TATTTTGGTGAAATCCGTGAAGAACCCGGAGTAAACAGAACATGGTTCCACCATGAAAACTACGAGTCAGTTATTGCAATGCCTTATGATGTACCAATCCCCGGTTATGAGAGTGAAACAGTAAACACTTTAAGACTTTGGAGTGCAGAGTCAACCCAGCAGTTTGACTACGGTTCATTTTCAAGCGGAGATTATCTAAACGCTGTCTCACGCAAATATTCTGCAGAAGCAATTTCAGAGGTTCTTTATCCTGATGACTCTAACTATCAAAACCGTATGCTTCGATTAAAGCAGCAATATTTCTTCGTATCTGCCGGTTTGCAAAGTATATTGCTACATTATAAAAAGCATTATGGTGATGTTCATAAGTTCCACGAGCATATTTCCATACATATAAATGACACGCACCCGGCTCTTGCTGTGCCTGAGCTAATGCGCCTTTTGATGGACGAGGAAGGTCTCGGTTGGGATGAAGCATGGGATATTACAGTAAAAACAATTTCCTACACAAATCATACCATTCTCCCCGAAGCATTAGAACGTTGGTCTGAGGATTGTTTCCGGCATCTTCTCCCACGCGTATTTATGATTGTTCACGAGATTAACAATCGTTGGTGCGCACTGCTTGCAAATCGTTTTAACAACGACATGGGTAAGGTTTCAAGCATGGCAATTGTAAGAAATGGTGAAATTTCTATGGCATATCTTGCTATCGTTGGCAGCCACGCAATCAACGGTGTAGCAAGAGTTCATAGTGAAATTCTGAAAAATGAACTATTCCGCAATTTTTACGAGATATATCCCGAACGTTTTAACAACAAAACAAACGGAATCACACACAGACGTTGGGTACACCAGGCAAATCCTGAGCTTGCCGACCTGATTACTGAAACAATAGGTGAAGAGTGGCTTCGTGAACCGATGAAACTGCATTTACTCGAAGAAACCGGAGCGGTCAACGACAAGGCTTTCCTTAAGAAAATGCGTAAGATTAAACGTATTGACAAGGAAAAACTTTCTAAGGTAATTCTTGAACAAAATGGCATAGTTGTTAATCCTGATTCAATGTTTGATGTGCAAATTAAGCGTATTCACGCATATAAACGTCAACTTTTATTACTTCTAAATATCATCGACCAGTATTACAAAATTCTTGAAAATCCAAACATTGACATTTTCCCAAGAACATATATACTTGCAGGTAAAGCTGCTCCAAGCTATCATTTTGCAAAAGAAATTATTAAGTTTACTTCTGTTATTGGCGATAAAGTAAATAATGATCCAAAGGTCAGAGATTTAATCAAGGTTGTTTTCCTCGAAAACTATCGTGTTTCTTTAGCAGAAAAAATCTTCCCTGCTACTGACCTTAGTGAACAGATTTCAACAGCAAGTATGGAAGCTTCCGGCACCGGTAACATGAAGTTTATGATGAATGGTGCAGTCACAATTGGTACTTACGATGGTGCAAATGTTGAGATTTTTGAGGCTGTTGGTAAAGAAAACTATATATCCTTTGGTCTGACTGTACCGGAAGTATTTGAATTACGTCGCAATCACAGTTATAATAGTCGTGAGTTTCTCTCACATCATAGTCGCCTAAAGAAAATAGTGCATGACTTTATCAACTCCGATTGGAAGGATGCATTGCAGGCTGACTTCCCGTTTATATTCGACTCCTTAATAACATATAATGATGAGTTTTTTGTGCTAAAGGACTTTGATGCGTATGTAAAAGCACAAGAAAAAGCGAATACCCTATATATGGATAAAGAAAAATGGACACACATGGCAGCAATGAACATCGCAAACTCAGGTATTTTCTCCAGCGATGAAGTTATAAAAAGATACGCAAAAGAAATCTGGAACGTTTAAACAATTAATAATTAATAGTTAATAATTAATAATTTGAGTTTTGCAAGGCATATTATTATGAATTGTTTTGCAAACAGGAAAGGAAGTAGAATCTGTGTTATTAAAGCGTGAATATCCTCGCTCATCAGGTGTATTAATGCCAATAACCTCACTACATGGTGCTTATGGTATAGGTGTTCTAGGTGATGAAGCTAGAGAGTTCATTAATTTTCTTGATAATGCAGGTTTCCATGCCTGGCAGGTTCTTCCTGTTGAACACACCAATATGTGCAACTCACCCTATAAATGTGTTTCCGCATTTGCGGGTGAACCAATGTTAATTGACCCCGACTTATTACTCGACATGGATTTAGTTACACTTGACGACATAGCAACACGTAAAGAAGGTTGTAATGATCATAGTGTTGAGTATGAAATAATAAGAGAAAAACAGTGGACTCTCTTACAAGCTGCTTTTTCACGAAATACCGATGAAAGCTACTTGGAGTTTGACCCGTTTTGGATGGAGGAGTATGTACTATATATTGCTATCGCACATCAATTTGAGTTTAAGGCTTGGTATGACTGGCCTGATGACAAACTACGCTGCCACGATAAAAAGGCAATTGATAAGTTTAAGCAAGACAATGCTGAGAAGTTAAAGTTCTACAGATTTATACAATGGTTATTTAATGTTTGCTGGAATAAGGTTAGAACTTTTGCAACCGAACGTGGTATATCTATCGTGGGTGATATGCCTATCTATGTTGCTGAAAATAGTGCCGAGGTTTGGGGTAATCGCGAGTTATTCGACGTAAGTGCCGATGGTCACTTTACAGCAATCGGAGGTGTGCCACCCGATTATTTCACTCCGGAAGGTCAGTGTTGGGGTAACCCAATCTACAATTGGAAAATGCTTAAGGACGACAATTATAAATGGTGGGTAAATCGTCTGAGAGCAACCTTAGAACGCTACGATGTGGTACGTCTTGATCATTTCCGTGCTTTCGATAGTTATTACAGCATCCCCGGAGGTTCTGTAAATGCGATTAAAGGAAAATGGATTAAAGGACCCGGTATGCCACTGTTTAAGGCACTAAAAAAAGAGCTTGGTGATTTACATTTACGTGTTATTGCAGAGGATTTAGGTGATATTGGTGAAGGAGTTTTGGAGCTTCTCGAAAAAACCAATTTACGCGGTATGCGCGTTTTACAATTTGGTTTTCTCGGTGAAGGTATGCACCTTCCGCACAATTATACAGAAGCTTGTGTAGCATATACCGGAACACATGATAATACTACAATGCTTGCATGGGTATTTGCTTTAACACCTGAGGATCGTAAAAAAGCGTTGTTTTACACCGGATTTAAAGGTGACTGGTATATTGGCGGTCCAAATTGTGACCTCGTAAAAGCTTTTGTGCGAACGCTTTTTATGAGCCCGGCATCTTTAGTAGTTGTACCAATACAGGATTTACTTGGTTATGGAGCGGACACACGTATAAATATTCCCGGAACTCCATCCGGCAACTGGCGGTTTAGAATCCGTGAAGGTGTTCTCTATGATATTGATACCGCTTGGTACAGAGAGCTTCATACAGCCTCAGAGAGGCTTGATCCGGTAACAGAGTTTGCAGAAGTTCCTGAGAAAAAAGACCCATGGAAGGTTGAGTACGAAATCGAAGAATAATGTGTAACTTATTATACAACGACGTCGGGGTGTGGCGCAGTTGGTAGCGCGCCTGGTTTGGGACCAGGAGGCCCAGAGTTCAAGTCTCTGCACTCCGACCAAGTTTTAGAAAAGTCTAGCAATTGCAACGGTTACGGGACAACAAAATAATTGCGTACACGGTTTGTACACGTTTTCCACAAACAACACAGGCTTGACTTGCAAAAACCCACAGCACAAAAAAACCAAGAGCTTCGATTTGAAACTCTCGGTTTTTTGGCTTGCAATAAAAATGTATTAAGATATAGTTTTAATCAAACCATTTCTTGCAGACATAACTATATTATTATTAGCTTGTCCTATACTCTTAACAACAATACTTTGTTCTAATGTATAAACCTTGTCACAGCGTATTATTGACGGTTTAGGTAATTCGCCTGTTATCAAATCACTTGACGATATAGGTATACCTTGTTGTGCCAAGTTTGATGTTATAGCAACAACAATTATATCAGGCTTGCTTGAATTATATGCGTTGTTTGATATTACAAGAACTGGTCGTCTTTTTGAGGCTGAGAGGTCGGAAAAAGGCACAGGAATTAGAACAATATCACCATTATTATACATAATCCCATACCTCG
>JAITFS010000250.1 GCA_031281195.1 Oscillospiraceae bacterium | reverse complement strand
CCTACTCCCATAGCGAAACGAGTTTCGCAATAGGAAAATGTTTCACATTTTCTAAGAGTTCTATTTTCTGCCCCCTACTTACAAAAATATTTTCTACCACTTTTTATTATTATATAGTATAATCTACATACAAAAAATAAAGTTGGAGGGAAGATGACTGAAAACACTGGAACAGTAAATAATGCCGAGCTTCCGGTTTACCTATTTCATCAAGGCACCAACTATAAAGCGTATGAGCTGCTTGGATGCCATTTTGACAGAAAAACCGGCATAGCTACGTTTAGAACATGGGCACCAAAAGCAAAGGTGGTTAACCTGGTTGGTGATTTTAACGACTGGACTGATGGCGTTACATCTATGGAACGTATATCAGATGGCGGAGTATGGGAAATCACCCTCGAAAACATTAACGAATACCAAAGATATAAGTATTCTATAGTTATCAGTTGGGAAGAAAGACACCTAAAAGCAGATCCGTATGCCTTTTTCTCAGAGACCGAAGGACACACAGCATCAATTGTTTACGACCTAAACGGCTACAAGTGGGGCGATACAAAATGGCAAAAGGCTATAGCAAAGAAAAATACACTTGAATGTCCTATGAACATCTACGAGGTTCATTTGGGCTCGTGGATGCGAAAGCCTGATGGTAGCGCCTTTAGCTACATAGAGCTTGCCGAAAAGCTCATCCCTTATGTTAAAGATATGAATTACACTCATATTGAACTAATGCCTGTTATGGAGCATCCATTTGGTGGTTCGTGGGGGTATCAAATCTGCGGTTTTTATGCTCCAACATCACGTTTTGGTACACCGCACGACTTGATGAAATTCATCGACCTCTGCCACCAGGCAGAAATCGGTGTTATTCTCGATTGGGTACCTTCGCATTTTCCAAAAGATGAGCATGGACTCTATGAGTTTGATGGCGGACCGCTTTATGAGTGTCACGGAGAAGACCGCATCGAAAACTGGGAATGGGGTACACGTTGCTTTGATTATGGACGTACAGAGGTTCAGTCTTTTCTTGTTTCAAACGCAATGTTTTGGTTATCAAAATATCATGCTGACGGATTAAGAGTTGATGCTGTCAGCTCCATGTTATACCTTGATTACGGCAGAAAAGCAGGTGAATGGACACCAAATACCCACGGAGGAAACGAAAACCTTGATGCTATCGCATTTATCAGAAAATTAAATAAAACAGTTTTTGCAGAAATCCCGCACGCTATGATGATAGCCGAAGAATCTACTGCATGGCCTCTGGTCACAAAACCTATCCATGACGGAGGTTTAGGATTTAATTATAAATGGAATATGGGTTGGATGAACGATATGCTCGAGTATGTTGAGCTTGACCCGTTTTTCAGAAAAGGAAGCCATAGTAAACTAACTTTTTCATTCTTTTATGCGTTTAGTGAAAATTATATACTTCCGCTCTCACATGATGAAGTTGTTCATGGTAAAAAATCACTCTTAAACAAAATGCCGGGTGATTATGAAACAAAGTTTGCCGGACTGAGAGTTTTTCTTGGGTATATGATGACACATCCGGGTAAAAAGCTAACATTTATGGGTGCGGAGTTTGGACAGTTTCGTGAATGGGACACAGAAACCGGTCTTGACTGGTTGCTGCTTGATTATCCAATGCACAAAAACTTGCAGTATTATGTAAAAGAGCTTGGAGCGTTTTATTTAAACACACCCGCACTATGGGAAATTGATTATTCATGGGACGGATTTAAGTGGATAAGTGAAGGTGATTACGAGCAAAATACTATTGTATTTATACGAAGTGATAAAAAAGGTGAAAATATTATAGTTTTAATCAATTTTTCACCTGTTGCAAGAGAGAATTACCGCATTGGAGTACCTAAAGTTACAAGTTACACAGAAATTTTTAATTCTGACCTTGTTGAATACGGAGGTTGGGGTAATTCAAACAAGAAAGTTATTAAAGTTGATAATGAGCCGTTACATGGATTTACGCACAGTATATCTGTAACAATACCACCACTCGCAATGGTATGCTTTAAGAAAAACGAAACAATAAGGAGGAAGGCTGATGGTAAACAAACATAAGGAATGTATAGCGATGCTTCTTGCCGGAGGGCGTGGTTCACGACTTAAAGCTCTGACGGAGCTTGTAGCAAAACCTGCCGTTACGTTTGGCGGCAAATATAGGATTATAGACTTCCCTCTTACAAACTGTGTACGCTCAGGCATTGACACAGTTGGCGTTATGACACAATACCAACCTCTGCGACTGCATGACTATATCGGAAAAGGTCAGCATTGGGATCTCGACCGTTTGTACGGTGGTGTTTCAAGCTTACCACCTCATAGCAAACCCGGCAGCACAGCCTGGTACAGTGGTACAGCTAATGCAGTTTATCAAAATCAAGATTTTATTGAAAATTACGCTCCTGAATATGTGCTTGTTCTCGCCGGTGACCATGTTTATAAAATGGACTACAGCACAATGCTTGATTATCATAAAAAAGTAAATGCTGCATGTACAATTGCAGTTATCGAAGTGCCAATGAAGGACGCAAGCCGTTTTGGTATCTTAAATACAGCCGAAGATGATAGAGTTGTTGAGTTTGAAGAAAAACCGAAAAATCCAAAAAACAATCTCGCTTCTATGGGAATATATATTTTCAGTTGGCATATTTTAAGAGATTACTTAAATAAAGATGAAGAAGACGAAAACTCAAATCATGACTTTGGCGGAGATATACTCCCGGCTATGTTAAAAGACGGTCAAAGGTTGTTTGCATATCGTTTTGACGGATACTGGAAGGACGTTGGAACAGAAGAAAGCTTATGGCAGGCAAATATGGACTTGCTTGATGATTTGCACCTTGGTTTCGAAGACTGGCATATTCTTTCCAAATCAGCAGGTAGACCACCGCATTACATAGCACCAACAGGCAGCATTAAAAATACACTAATAACAGAGGGTTGTGAGATATATGGCAGTGTAGAAAACAGTATTTTGTCAACCGGTGTTATTGTTGAAGAGGGTGCAGTTGTAAAGGATGCTGTTATCATGGAAAACACTCGCATCGGCAAAGGTGCAAGCGTTAATTACTGTATACTTGATGAAGATACTGTTGTACCTGATGATGCAATAGTCGGAGCTTCAAAAGAATCAGGTGGAAGCTTGGAGATTTATTCTCGCGATACTGTATTTGAAATTGATGAACTAAAAAGGAGGCGTGCAACATGATTGGATTATGTTTATCAGATCCCCATCCGGACCGTGCAGGAGACGGCAGCCCGATAAGAACTTTATCAGCGGCACGCTTTTACGGCAGATATAGACTGGTTGACTTTATGCTCTCAAACATGGTTAACTCCAGCATATATACAATTGGTATGATATTAAACAGTCATTATCAGTCACTAATTGAGCATATCGGAATGGGCAAAGAATGGGACCTTGCCAGAAAATCCGGTGGTGTTACATTTTTCCCGCCTTATTATGCTGACGAACGCCAAAGTGTAAATAGTGAACTTGATGGTCCGCTCCAAAGAGCCGCAGAGTTTCTTACTGATAGAAAAGATGAATACATCGTTCTTGCTGACAGTAGTATTGTTTATAACATGAACTACAGGCAGGCTTTTGAAGCTCATAAGAAAAACAATGCTGATGTGACAGCTATTTACACGAAAAAAACGATTACCTCCGGAGAGCGTGAAAACACAGCAGTTTTTACAGTTTCCGAAGAGGGACGAGTGACCGGAATTGGGCAAGCTCCACTTAATATTGAGACAATAAATGTTTCGCTCGGTGCTTATATAATGCATAAACGTACATTTATTCAACTTACAGCAGGTGAAAGAAATTGTGGTATGCAACGTTTTTCGCGTATTTTACTCGCTGATGCTCTTGACCGCTTAAAAGTAATGGCTTATGAATTTAAAGGCTACACAGCACATATTTGTTCGGTTGAAACATTTTTCCACTACAATCAGGATGTTTTAGATATGGATAAAAGAAACTCTTTGTTTGATTTTGAGGGTAGACAAATATTCACAAACCTAAGAGATTCATTGCCTGCGAAGTACGGAAAACAAGCTGATATAAAGAATTCTGTTGTTGCGGATGGATGTAGGATTGACGGAACGGTAATAAATAGTATAATATGTCGTAATGTAAAGATTGCTCCGGGTGCGGTTGTTCGAAACTGTGTTCTTCAAGATGATACTGTTGTCGAAAATAATGCGTCACTCGACTGCATCATAACCGACCGCTCGGTCAAGATTTCAGAAAACAGAAAAATGATGGGTTACAGGACTTATCCCGTATATATCGAACGCGGAAGAGTAATATAAAGGAGGTATATTATAATGCCGGCAAAGAAGAAAATGAAAATACTTAATGCGGTATCAGAAGTTGTGCCATTTCTTGCTACAGGTGGTATGGGGCAAGTTGCAGGAGCGCTTGCAGCCTCACTAGCAGAAAATGACAAGTCGCTTGACATGCGGATAATTGCACCATTATACGCTGAGTTTCGCGATAAGTATGAACCACAGATGAAGTTTCTTGGTGCAACCGAGGTTCAGCTTGCGTGGCGAACACTTTATTGCGGTGTGTTTGAGCTTGTGCAGGATGGTGTAACCTTTTACTTTATTGATAACAGGCGTTACTTTGACCGTGAGAACGCTTATGGTTATGTTGATGATGGTGAAAGATTTGCATTTTTCTCAAAAGCAGTTTTTGCATCGATTGAGATTACTAAATTTGTTCCGCATGTTATCCATTCGCACGACTGGCAGACAGCACTTGTGCCAATTTATCTGAAAACGCATTATGCATGGAAATATTATGATATTAGAACTGTATTTACCATTCATAATATGGAGTATCAAGGGCAGATGCCGGGTCATATTTTACATGATGTTTTTGATTTGTCAGATGAGGATGCAAGCATCGTCTGGTATCATAATTGTATAAATCTTATGAAGGGTGCAATTATTTGTGCAGATAAGGTTACCACTGTAAGCCCATCGTATGCCGAAGAAATCCAAGAAAATGGCGGTTACGGGCTTGAGCCGATTATACGTGAAAACGCATACAAGCTCAGTGGTATTATTAATGGTATTGATACAAAAACGTATAATCCTGAAACTGACAAGCTTTTAGGCAAAAACACATATTCGGTTGAAAACCTAAAGGGTAAAAAAGCGTGTAAGAAAAAACTGCAAACTTTATTTAATCTACCACATTCGCCACGCACAATGCTTATTTGCATTGTTTCCCGTTTAGTTTCTCATAAAGGAATCGACCTTATCACACTAATGCTTGACGATTTAATTCGTATGGATGTCCAGTTTTTACTGCTTGGTACTGGAGAACATGCATACGAGCTGTTTTTCGAAGAAAAAGCTATCCATAATCCTGATAAGGTTGCGGTCAGTATCGCTTATAACCCGGATATTGCAGGAATGATTTTTGCCGGTGCTGATGTGTTGCTTATGCCTTCCCGCAGCGAACCATGCGGTCTTGCACAAATGATAGCTTGCCGTTATGGAACAATTCCGATTGTCCGTAACACAGGTGGTCTTGGCGATACAATCTATGATTGCAGGCTTGGTACAGGTAATGGTTTTGTATTTGATGATTATAATGCACGTGCTTTAATGGAAACTGTTATCAGTGCTCAGGATTTGTATGCAAATCATGAAGCAGACTGGTTAAATCTTGTGCGTGAAGCTATGCAGTTTGATTTTAGCTGGAATCAATCCGCAAAAGCGTACAGTAAGCTTTACAGAGAACTAGACCACAGGTGAGCAATTATTATTTATTAATTGAGAAAGTTTATGTATATTTTTGATGAAAACGATATATTTTTTAGAAATCCCGTAGGAGCTGTTGTTGCTTCAAAAACGCTGACATTGCAAATAAAATTAAAGCGAAACGAAGCAACAAATCCTAGGGTGTGTTTCTATCCTGATAACGGTGCGGTGGACGAGCTTCCTATGGTTTTTGACCAAGTAATCGGCGATTACAATGTGTATAAAGCTGACATCAAGTTTGATTCACCCAATTTATACTGGTATTACTTCTTAATCGACAATATGTATGGTCAGACCTTTAACATACCTGAACATGCAGGCGGTTCTTTTCAAGTAACTGTTTATAAACCGGAATCCTCTTATCCCGAATGGATTTTGGGTGGACTTATTTATCATATCTTTGTTGATAGATTTCAAAACGGTGGGAAAATAAGACTTGGTTACGATGCTGTTTACAGAGCAGATTGGGGTGGTTGTCCATATTTTGCACCTGACGAAAAAGGAATTGTACGAAATAATGATTTCTTCGGTGGAGATTTATATGGTGTCATCGAAAGACTACCTTATCTTGAAGAGCTTGGTGTAACTTGCATTTATTTAAGTCCGGTTTTTGAAGCAGATTCAAACCACAAGTATGACACAGGTGACTTTCTCAAGGTTGATGCCGCTTTTGGTGGTGACGAAGCACTTGAGGCTTTATGCAAGGAAGCAAAAAAAGTCGGCATAAAAATCATTCTCGATGGTGTGTTTAATCATGTTGGAAGTGACAGTGTGTATTTTAACAGATATGGCAGATATGACAGTGTTGGAGCATATCA
>JAITFS010000199.1 GCA_031281195.1 Oscillospiraceae bacterium | reverse complement strand
AATTTATTATTTTAGAGGTGCATTATGAAGCCAATTATAAAACCATCTAGTGATTTAAGAAAAAACTACAGTCAAGTAGCAGAATTGTGCCGTACATACAAAACTCCGGTATTTTTAACGCTAAATGGTGAGGGCGATACTGTGCTTATGGATCTTGAAACATATAGTCGCAGAGAAAACGATTTAGCAGTTGCTGAAAGATTATTTACTGCAGAAAAAGCCAGAGCTGAAGGAACTTGTGGTTTATCCATCAAGGAGTTTGAAAACAATATGCGCAAAGCCATTTACGAGGGAGTGCATGTAAATGTATGATATAGATATTGAATATCAAGTTTTAATTGATCCTGCTACAAATGATAGGATGTATGAACACTTTGAATTTTTAGCTCGTGTTAGTGAAACCGCTGCGAATAATTTACTAGATGTTTTATTATCTGATATAAACTCGTTAAATACTTTACCATACCGCAACCCTATATATAACCGACCATATTTACCACCCGGAAAATATCGCTATCTTATGTCAGGAAACAGATATAGAATTGTTTATCAAATCTATGATAACACTGTATTTGTTGATGATATTCAAGATTGTAGACAGGCTGATGATAAAAACATTTTGTGAAAAGAAGATATTAAAGCACTTTTAACTATGTGATATATTTAGTAATCTTTTTGTGTTGCTATTTACTTGTGTCGCTCTTGCTATTTCTTCATTATATGCATTGCGATACATTACTAAATACTATTCTAATTGTTACTCTGCTCGTACAAAAACTATAAAAACATGATATTATCAGGAAGTATATAAAAATATAGTACTTTTAACAGCTAACAACACCTCTTATTCTAATAACATCGTCTGTGTAATCGTATCGGATAACTATGACACATATAACACTGAAGCTAATGTTCGATGTAAAGCTATCGCCAACGCATTAATACCTGTATATTCCTCATTAAATGATTTGGAAATGTATTGGAGTTAGGCATTTTCAGTTCTATTGGTGTTGTTATAAATACGAAACAAATACGATCAGTATATCTTAAGCTCTTGCATAATATAGAAAAGAAAAGGTAAAGATTGAGAAATGATTGACTATGTTTATGTCTCATAAGGGTTGTACTATTTGAAGTCTTTTGAAATATACCACGGTGAGTTGAATAAAAAAGCTCACCATTACGAATAAGCATCTACAAACCTGCGATTGATACACGTGTCTGACCGCTTTATGACATCAATGATGGCGAGCAGAAAATTACACTAATGCTCAAAAATAAGATTTTTATTTTCTTTTCTAAACTTAATATGTATAATACTACTACCGATTGGAGGTATATTATGGAAATTATAACTAAACCCGTTATGCATGGTGATTGTAATATTATATGTGGTGATACTGAACATTTATTAATCGATTGCGGAAGTGACAACCGGGGAAATAATGTAAATAGCTCAAGTTTTGCATACGGGAAAATTAATAAAGAAATTTCTAGAAATGATATCACAGATATAATGGTATCACATTTTCATAAAGATCATTTTAATGGTATTCTTAAAATTCCAGATTCATATAAAATAAAAACAGCTTATTTGCCTTATAGTATAATCAAAAATGAAATTCCTTATGTAAAAGGAATCGGGAGATTATTAGCAATAGCATCGCCGTATAGTCGGGGTTTTCAACTTTCAAGAGATATAATAGAATTATTCAGGAAGCTAGTATGTATATCAAACGAAATTCATTTCTTAAAAAAAGATGATGTACTATTTTTCGATAATGATGAAATTCGGATTTTATGGCCGGATATATGTCATATAGTACATTTCATGCATAACCCAGTAAAATTGCCTGATGAACAAGGCGTTATTACTTCAATAAATAATACAGAGTGGTTTACTTCAATTAAAGCTGAAGAACATTTTTTCACCATAGAAGACAGATTATCAACTGAATTTTCTGAAATGGTTAAATCATTTCAAATAGAAAACCAAGGACTATTACCCACAATGCATAAATTCATAGATTATCTAAATAATTTTATATATAGTCGTCACGAAACTAGTGAAGTATCATTTGAAAGAACATACGAAGCATATAAAGATTTGATTAATCAACGAAATCGCTTTAGACGAAGATTAAACGTAAATGATAGTAGTAGAATAAATTACTTTGCACTCCAACAATATCATAATATCGTGACTTGCATGAATGCTATTAGTATTGTCTTCGATTGCAAGAATCGATTTCTATTTTTAGGAGATGCTCCGTCAAGAGTTGTTGATTATTTGTCTCCGTTATTTTATGATAATTATAAATTTGTAAAAATACAGCATCATGGTACAAAGTCGTATTATACAAGTAATACACCAGTAGGTAACTATAATTTAATCTCAAGCGGAGGTTATATTTCTCGGAAAATCCATAGAAATTATGTAGATAGAGTAAGTAGAGAAAGAGTTATTTGCACCAGTGCTCATAAGAGTTCATCAGATTTCTGTAATTATGCAACGAATAAAATGTGCTCTCAGAGTTGTACTAAAGTTTTTGATCAACATTTATTAACGGTTTAATTCACATTTGTTATTGAAATAATCAACGAATACTTAATTAAAGAAATCACTTTCTTTTTCTGCTTCGCTGTAAGTGTGAAAACCAAAGAGGAATATTTGTTTTACTCACTCTAAAGATGAACAAAGGGAAATTCTGTCCACTCCATGTACCTTGTTTTCTTGTATATGTTAACACTTTACGCAGAGTTGGTAAAATTTCAAATGCATTATTCTATCATCTTTTGTATACTCTACAGCATACATTTTTCTTTTTCATTTATTACTTTACACTACCTTAATACTTGTAACCACTGACTTAACATTTTAATCGCTCAGTTCATTTCTCATAAAACGATTGTAGTATAAGTGTGTGGAATTGGCAAAAGTGCCAATTCTTCTTTCCTATAACTCTTATAAGAACTACATGTTAAGCAATTGATTTCTTTTTATATGAAACTCTTCTTTAGTAATAATTCCATCATCTAGTAATTGTTTATATTTTAGTAATTCATCGGCTACACTAAATTGATTTGTAACATTCGTATTCATTTTCAAATTTATCTTTTCTTGTATAAATTCTTTTATACTATTTGCAGTCTCATTATTTGTTCTATTAAAAACTACTGTGTTTTCATCTTCACCCATATCAAATATCCCACCAGAACTTTTAGCAAAACCTGGTAAATAAAATTGAATAAAACCATTTACCCAAATTGTTGCTTCTCTTACTTGTACTGCATTAATATTCTGTATTGGTATTTCTTTTTTACCTTTCACACCTTGTGTGAGAAAACTTATTATTCCTTTTCTTTCAATAACAACATATTCATCATTGACATACAGTTGACCATCAACACCAGATATTGTGAACAAATACTTACTCATTACTACCTCCTAATTAATAAAATGTCTTCTCCCGTTGTAATATAAATTTAATCTTTGTTATTTCTCAATCTAAACATAGAAAATATGTTACTAGGAGTAGCTTTCCCACAAATAGTAAATGAATCCACTCCATCAATACAGAACCACTGTCTTTCGAATCTACCATCTCTTGCTAAAAATTGTGAAAGATGTTGCGCTAAGCTAAGCCCTGATATATGTTCATAACCATCACCTTTACCTCCTACTGGTAAATCTTTTTTTAATGCAGGATTTCGTTTGTCTATGATGTGTGCGAGTTGATATACTGTTAGAAAACAAGTATCACCATTACTGTGTCGTTTGCTATTTAATATTTGTTCAGCGATTTGTAGTATGCTTTCTCTATCAAGTTTACTCATGCGATTACCTCCAAATATTCTATTAAATGTGTTAGTTTCTTTAACTACGAATACTCATATACTATAAATTATGAATTGAGTACTCTTAGTTATTTAAAATCCGATTATGACTACCCCTAAGGTGTTGGGGGTAATGGATCATCTGGCAGAGTAGAATTTGGTGCGTTTGTTGGTATAGGTGCAGCAGATCGTGTAAAGCTTGTGGTTTCTCCACTCTTTATATTATATAGAACCATAGAATTTTGAGTCAATGACATTATTATATAACGTTCCACTAATTCACCATTATCATCAAGATCTACTGGTTCAAGATCTTCAAGATCAAATTTGAGTATAAGAGTATATAGTGAGTCTCCAGAAATTAAATCATCTTCTGAAACTATTTCCCAACGAAAATTATAATCAAATAAATTATCTGTTCCATCGAAAAACCAGAAATAATAAGTTTCAACACCTTTTTTATTGCTATTGAATTCAAACTCATGCCGTGTGCCACTAGATCCTAAGGATTCAGACTCATACCAATCACTTGAATACCACTTACCTTGGATTTGACTGTTCATTTCTTTTATTACTGAATCTCCAAAAATTCCACAAGAAGCGATTGCTAAAACAATAGTAGTTGCTAATAAAACTGTAATTAATTTTTTCATTTCTTTACCTCATTTTCTTTCAATTATTTAATTTTTAAATCTTGTTCTGTAGCATAACGGTTTTTGTTAACATGGTGGCATATTTCGTTCCAAATCGCTTTATAATCCATAATTTAATACTCCTCGTAATTAATTACCTGTTGTTTATAATACCAAAACTTTATAACACAAGAGCGTATACCAACTATTAAATGAAGTCGTAACTCTCTTTTATAGCTTGAACAATAGTCTCTCGTCCTCCGTTAACACTGTATAAAGCTTTCGTCATATTATTTCCATTTATAGAAACCGAAGATTTTGAGTATAACACATAAATACACTTATATATCACCGTTAAAACTGTCATACTGATATAGCTTACTATGGCTTCTTGTGGCTAGTTGGATTATTTAAAGGTCGCTCTTGACCTACCAAGGACTTGCGTAAATCTCCACATCCCATTCACCATCAATGTTTTGCAATATACTACTTCGCACATCAATCTCAAATGCTACTGAACCATTAGCTGAGATATTTCTTATAAAGGTGCTATCACCACCAACAATGTTGCCGTTTAAATCTCTGATTACTAAGTCTAATCTTATCGTGTCATATGAAATATCATTAAGATTATATATTTCACCCGTAACCTTATAATCTCCCCTTGAATCTCTTACGAGAGAAAGATTAATTGGTTCAAATTCTATAAATACTTCCCCTGCTTTCCAGTTCCAGTCTCTTGGTTCTAATATTTCAAACTCAACAATGTACACCTCGCTTGGTACTACGTCAAATGATGGTATATCAGCAACAGTTAATCGTTGTCCTGGATAAATAATGTTGAGGACTCTGTCATCTGTACCTATTATAGTATTATCAGCCCTTCTTGCAGTTACACGATATGATGGAAATTCTAATGTTTCATCGTTTGGGTTATATAAAGTAAGTGCATACGATAAGCGTGAGGTGCTCCATGTAGCAAAACCATAACCTGATTCTACGATTTCTATTGGAATTCGTGTTTCTTGACCACCTCTTAGACTATTGCTCCCATTATCACCAGACGTTTCATTAGAAGGTAATTCATCGGATGGCGATTTGTTAGAAGGTGATTCAGGTGTGGTTATAGATTCCGAGTTTAGAGTTTCGTTTCCGGCTCTTAGCTCTTCAACCTCTCTCTGTAGCCTCTCAAGTTCATCATTGTTTTGGTTAGTACAAGCAGCAACTCCTGTCAACATTGCGATACATAATAGCAGATACAGTGCTCTGATGGCGTGTTTCATTTCTTTACCTCATATTCTTTCAATTACTTAATTATTTTGTATATCTACAGGGTTAGTTTTTCATTGGTGTTTTGTCATATTGGGGTTTCTTTTAAGAAAACTCATTCATTGCTAACTTTCACCTCTCAATCTAAACATAGAAAATATATTACTAGAAGGAACTTTCCCACAAATAGTAAATGAATCCACTTCATCATCACAGAACCACTGACTTTCGAATCTTCCATCACCTGCTAAAATTTGTGAAAGACGTTGCACTAAGCTATGACCTGAAATATGTTCATAACCATCACCTTTACCTCCTACTGGTAAATCTTTTTTTAATGCAGGGTTTCGTTTGTCTATGATGTGTGCTAGTTGATATACTGTTAGAAAACAAGTATCACCACTACTGTGTCGTTTGCCATTTAATATTTGTTCAGCGATTTGTAGTATGCTTTCTCTATCAAGTTTACTCATGCAAAACCTCCAAATATTTCATTATATATGTTAGTTTCTTCTTAAATAAAATTATTTTTTTGGAAACGAAAAATGCCGTGTACATTCAGCTTACAATGGAAGAACCGCAGGTTCTTTCCAAGGCTTCCGTTAGGAAGACTTTACATACACAGCACATATTGTGCTACACTGCC
>JAITFS010000211.1 GCA_031281195.1 Oscillospiraceae bacterium | reverse complement strand
TTTAATCACCCAAAAACAGGTGAATACATTGAAGTAAAGTCAGTGCTGCCGAGATATTTTACAGAGGTGTTAGGGAGGTTAGTATGAAAACTCACGAGTTTTATATGATGATGGCACTTGACCTTGCAGAAGAAGCCGCAAAGGATGGTGAAGCACCAGTTGGTTGCGTTGTTGTTGACCCCGACGGCAAGATAATAGGTTGTGGTCGCAATCGTCGTGAAAAAGACAAAAACGCTACCGCTCACGCAGAAATAGAAGCAATCACCAACGCCTGTAAGTCAATAAACGATTGGCGTTTAACAGGTTGCTCACTTTATGTAACGCTTGAACCTTGCCCGATGTGTGCAGGCGCTATTATAATGTCGCGTATAGAAAAGGTGTTTTATGGTGCAAAAGATGAAATAACAGGTTCTTGTGGTAGCGTAACGAACCTCTTTATGGAAAATTATGGAACAAAAACTAAAATCACCGGTGGTATACTCGCTGACACTTGCACCGATTTGTTAAAATGTTTTTTTGCAAAAGTGCGAGATGAGAAATGCTGATAACTACCTGCTTAATTCCCATTGAACAATAGCAATCTTCACTAAAGCAATTACTTTTTGTACAAACACAGCAAACATGGTTTTACCATTATAAACGATTTACTTCATACAACCCTGTTACAGGGTTTTTGTTTTCACTATCCACAAAAATAATCTCACCTGTGCTGAGTACAAGCACTTCTTCTTTTCTTAACTTTTTCCCTAGTTTCTTTTCTGCATTGGCATGTGCAGTTTTACATCTGGCGCTCTCTCGTTTCATAAAAACCGGAGCATTTTTGCCTTTTACCATACAAAGCCAGTCAAAAGAGAGTTTGTTAATTAAAGTATCTTCTTCTATATTTGGCAATGCTTTACAAAACCGGAAAAATTGCTGTGCATATAGCTCAAGCTGTGTGCCATGATTAGGAAAAGACTTGCCAAATAAGTAATAAAACTCAAAAGGAGTTAACTCTGTTGCTGTTAATACATACTCAATATCTGTTAAGAAACGACCTTTGTTGTAAGTATGCTGTAGCGCATTTTCTACGTGTTTTAATGTTTTTATGTCTGCTTTTGTTAACCATTTATTGTCAATAATCTCATACGATGGCTCTTTTGAATAATTTATTCCAAACTCCTCTGCTTGCGAGCGTAAAACACTGCCGTGCAAGAGTTTTAGAAACCCTAGCTGCAATACATCTGCATTTAACGCATACGCCCGATTAAAGCTGTTTTGGAAATCCTCCAAAGCTTCATAAGGTAAACCTGCTATTAAATCAATATGTATGTGAATGTTTTTATAACCCAACAATGTTTGAATGTTTTGCTCGGCTTTTTTTAGATCGGTTTTTCTTGCACAAGCTTTTAGTGTTGGTTCAAAAAAGCTTTGTAAACCAATTTCAAATTGTATACGTCCGGGGGGAGCTTTTGCGAGTAATAACAATGTTTTTTCATCAAATAAATCTGCTGCAACCTCAAAATGAAAGCAACTCTTAGTATCAAGCTCCAGTATATATTCAAAAAGCTTGTATGCTCGTTTTTTATTGCTGTTAAATGTTCTGTCTACAAATTTGATTGTATGAGTGTCTGACTGTGCAAGCTTGTCAATTTGCTTTTTTACCAAATCTAACGGGAAATATTTAACATCATTTTCAGCAGATAAACAAAATGAACATGAAAAGGGACAGCCTCTTGACGTTTCGATATATGAGAGCCTGCCTTTTAGTGCTGAAAAATACTCGTCTGTATACGGGTCAAGGTAGGTGTATAAATGTATTCCGTCATTGCGGGCTTGCAACGTCTCCGTAGGAGGCCACGTCTCCGTAGGAGACGTTAGAATCCCCTGAACAGAATATTCTTTAATACTTAGTTCATCTAAAAGCTTCGGAAAGCTCTGCTCACCTTCGCCTTGTATCACAAAATCTGCACCATTTTCCAGCCAAAAATCAACATTAAACGAAACCTCCGGTCCTCCTAGAACTATAGTAACTGACGGAAATTTTTGCTTTATTAAATCAAGCAGATTTGGCAACATTTTTGCGTTCCATATATATGTAGAAACTCCGACAACATCAGGTTTCTGCTCTGTTATCATTTTTAATATATCGTCCGGTTCTTGGTTAATTGTTGCTTCCAGCACAACAACATCATGCTTCTCTTTTGAGTATCTGCGAACAGCCTCTGCCAGAATCCACACAGAGAGCGACGAATGAATATATTTCGCATTTATTGCAAGCAACACAACTTTCATGATATTATTCTATCATGAAAATACTTTATCATACAAATGAAATTGAAGTGCGTGATATATTTGACTTTGACCTAAATAAAACACTCGAATGTGGACAATGCTTCCGTTGGAATTATGGTGAAGATGGAGTATATACAGGTGTTGCTTTTGACCGTGTTTTGCGTTTGCGACAAGAAGGACACAGCATCTTT
The DNA here is from genome assembly GCA_031281195.1 of Oscillospiraceae bacterium. Taxonomy (GTDB): domain Bacteria; phylum Bacillota; class Clostridia; order Oscillospirales; family Oscillospiraceae; genus WRMH01. The sequence goes on along the minus strand of JAITFS010000211.1, from coordinate 209 downwards.
TTTAAATGTTCAAAAGAAGATTTTGACAAAATATGGTATGAATATTTCGACTTAGGTCGTGATTATGCAGAAATAAATAGGCAACTTCGAGTTGACGATTTTATGCGTTCTGCTATTGATTATGGTGCAGGTATAAGAATCCTTAAGCAAGATGCGTGGGAAGTGCTAATTTCCTTTATTATTTCGCAAAATAATCATATACCAAGGAT
>JAITFS010000191.1 GCA_031281195.1 Oscillospiraceae bacterium | reverse complement strand
GGTCAAGGTCAAAGAAGAGATAATAGAAGAGATAACAGAAAAGAAGAAGTTAAATCGGAATTTGTAGAAAAAGTCGTTTCTTTAAATCGTGTTGCAAAAACGGTTAAAGGTGGACGTATATTCAAGTTCTCAGCACTATGTGTTGTAGGTGACGAAAAAGGTAGAGTTGGCTTTGGACTTGGTAAAGCAGGTGAAATTTCTGAGGCAATTCGCAAGGGTATTGAAGATGCAAAGAAAAACGTCACAACAATAACACGTTCAGGCAGTACAATTCCGCACGAAATCATCGGCATATTCGGAGCAGGCAGAGTTCTCTTAAAGCCGGCACCTCCGGGAACAGGCGTTATCGCAGGTAGTGCAGTGCGTGCCGTTGTAGAAGCAGCAGGTATTCAGGATATTAGAACAAAATGCCTACGCTCAAATAATCCTCAAAACATTGTTGCCGCTACTATGGTTGGTCTAAAATCTCTCCGTGATGCAGATCAAGTGGCAAAAACCAGAGGCAAAACCATAGAAGATATTATCGGATAAGTACCTACAGAAAGGTAAGGATATACTATTATGGCAAAGACAAAGAGCTTAAAAATTAAACTTGTAAAGAGTATTAGCGGCAGACATGTAAAACATATTGCAACCGCTAAATCTCTCGGACTTACAAAAATCGGCATGGAGGTTATCCAGCCCGATAATCCTCAAACAAGAGGTAAAATTGCACAAATCAGTTACTTAGTAACTGTTACAGAAGTATAAGGAGGGCAGGAGAATGCAAATTCACGAATTATCTCCGGCTAAGGGTTCAACTCATGTTGCCAAACGCAAGGGGCGTGGTCATGGCACAGGAAATGGCAAAACCTCAGGGCGTGGACACAAGGGTCAAAACTCCCGTAGTGGCGGTGGAGTAAGAATTGGTTTTGAAGGCGGACAAATGCCGTTATCCCGTCGTGTACCAAAAAGAGGTTTTATTAACATTTTTGCGAAACCACTGACAGCAATAAATGTCGCAGCATTAAACAAATTCAAAAACGGTACAACTGTTGGCGAAAAAGAACTTTTAGAAGCAGGTGTATTAAATAAATGTGAGTATGGCGTTAAGATTCTCGGAAATGGTAAGCTTGACAAAAAACTCACGGTAAAAGCAGCAGCATTCTCAGAGCTGGCAGTAAAAAAGATAGAAAAAGCAGGCGGAAAGGCTGAGGTGGTCTAAGTGTTAACAACACTACGCAACGCATGGAAAATTGATGACATAAGAAAAAAGCTCATCTTCATGCTGTTTATAGTCTTAATATATCGACTGGGTAACGCAGTAACAGTGCCGTATGTTGATACGGGTGCACTTAGCCTGTATTTCCAACAGTTTAACAACACTATACTTGGGCTAATGAATACGATGTCCGGTAGTGCTCTTGAGCGTGCTTCGATATTTGCACTCTCAATCCAGCCGTATATTAACGCATCTATTATAATGCAGCTACTTACAATAGCGATTCCTGCACTTGAACGTATGCGTAAAGAGGGTGGCGAAGAAGGCAAGAAAAAGATTGAAAAAATCACACGTTATGCAACACTTGCAATCGCAGCACTTCAAGGATATGCATACTACACACTCATCAGTGGTGTTGGCGGTGAACAATCAATGCTCCTGCCGGGTGCAGACGGCTGGCTTCCTGCCGTAGTTATTGTCGGTACATTTATGACAGGTAGTGCAATGCTCATGTGGATGGGTGAACAAATCACAGAGTTTGGTATAGGAAACGGTATTTCAATAATCCTGTTTGTCAGCATTGTTGCAAGATTCCCGACAGAAATTGGTCAAATGGTAACGCGCACAATCGCAGATGTTTCTACATGGTGGATACATTTGCTGATGATAATCGGCGCTCTTGCGATAATCGTTCTTATAGTTATCGTACAAAACTCAGAGCGTAGGATACCCATAACATACGCAAAACGGGTAGTCGGGCGGAAGATGTATGGCGGACAGTCCACGCATCTACCAATGAAGGTTAACATGTCCGGTGTTCTCCCCGTTATCTTTGCACAATCAATCGCTTCAATCCCTGCAACAATCGTTGTATTTATACCTGCATGGCGTGATGGCTTATTTATGAACATATTTTCACCACCGGGTCAACAGCAAAGCGGAGAACATTCACTGGGTATTGTGTATATGATTGTGTACTTCTTATTGATTGTATTCTTCTCATATTTCTACTCAACAGTGCAGTTTAATCCTGTAGAAATATCAAATAACCTCAAGAAAAACGGTGGTTCAATCCCTGGTGTTCGACCGGGTAAACCCACCAGTGAGTTTATACAAAGAGTGCTTACAAAGATAACACTATTTGGTGCTTTGTATCTTGCAGTAATTGCTATTTCTCCACTTCTTGTAAGTGCATTTTCACCAACTGCCGCAGCATCAGGCATCTCTATGGGTGGTACTTCAATAATCATCGTAGTAAGTGTTGCTCTCGAAACCATCAAACAACTGGAGTCACAGATGCTCATGCGCCACTACAAAGGATTCCTAGAATAAAAATTATTAATTCACATGAAAGGGGATTTTAACATGAGACTAATATTACTTGGACCTCCCGGAGCAGGAAAAGGTACTCAAGCAGAGGTTCTTACAAAAAAACTAAATGTACCCCAAATATCAACAGGTGATATACTACGTGCCGCTGTAAAAAAAGGTACTCCGGTAGGACTGCAAGCAAAAGCATTTATGGATGCAGGCGACCTTGTTCCCGATGATGTGATTATAGGTGTGCTTAAAGAGCGCCTGACAGCAGACGATTGCAAAAACGGCTATATCTTTGACGGTGTGCCAAGAACAATTGCACAAGCAGAAGCACTGGATGCACAAGATGTTGTAATCGACATGGTTCTGTCAATAGAAGTCCCCGATGAAGTTATAGTTGAAAGACTTGGCGGAAGACGTACATGCCCCAACTGCGGTGCAATATACCATGTAATAACTAAAAAGCCAAAGGTTGACGGTGTTTGTGACGTATGTGAAGCAGCACTTATCATCAGGAAAGATGATGAACGTGACACAATCCTAAACAGGCTTGAAACCTACCACAAGGAAACCGAACCACTTATAGATTACTACAAAAAACAAGGTAAGCTTAAAGACATCGGTGGTGAGTTTAACATCGAAAGTCAAACCGAAGAAGTGTTCAAAGCATTAGGAATATGATAAAGCGAAAAACTGCACGAGAAATTGAGCTAATGCGACAAGCAGGAAAAATTGCAGCAGAGGCTCGTAATATCGCAGGGAGTATGGTAACCGCAGGCACATCAACACGAAGCATTAACAAAGCGGTACACAAATACATAACCTCACAAGGTGCAGTACCCTCATTTTTAGGATATAGAGACTTCCCGGCAACGATATGTATATCTATAAACGACGAGGTAATTCACGGAATACCATCACATAGAAAGCTAGTTCAAGGTGACATTGTAAGCATAGATATAGGAGCGACAAAAAACGGTTACGTCGGAGATTGTGCAGCAACATTTATAGTCGGAAAAGGAAGCCCCGAAGCAGAGAAACTCGTTGAAGTCACCAGAAAATGTTTTTACGAAGCTCTAAAATATGCCCGCGAAGGATATAGAGTGTCCGATATTTCAAAAGCCGTACAAGATTGCGCAGAACAAAATGGATACTCAGTAGTAAAAGAATACTGCGGTCATGGTGTAGGAACAAAAATACATGAAACTCCGGAAGTTCCGAATTATGTAGATAAAAAAAAGAAATCCAACCCTCGCTTATTCTCAGGAATGACACTGGCAATAGAACCCATGATTAACGCAGGACAACCGGAAATACAAGTGCTTGACGATAACTGGACAGTAGTAACCGCAGACGGAAGTACCTCTGCACACTACGAAAACACGATACTGATAACCGAAGGAGACCCGGAGATACTCACCGTTTGTGAGGGAATGCCATGAATATAGCGGACATAGTAATTTCATTAAATGGCAGAGACGTTGGAAAGAGATTTCTTGTAATAGAGATAGAAGATAATTACTCTATGTTAGCCGACGGAAAGTGTCGCAGATATGAGAAACCAAAACGAAAAAAGAACAAACACATAAGATTTGAAAGTAAGCTGACCGGACAAGTTGCAGAAAAGCTGATAAAAGGGGAGAAAGTTACGAATAACGAACTTAGAAAAACCTTAGCTGCATTAATGGAAGGAGGTCTGTAAAGTGCCAAAAGACGACATGATTGAACTGGAAGGAACTGTTACCGAGTCGCTACCAAACACAATGTTCCATGTTGACATAGGCAACGGACATACAATCCTTGCACATATTTCAGGAAAGCTAAGAATGAACTTTATACGAATATTACCGGGAGATAAAGTAACGGTGCAAATGTCACCTTACGATCTAACCCGAGGAAGAATAACATGGCGTAGTAAGTAAATTAATAACCGAAGCAATAACCTGAACCTACGCCATGAGAAGCAAATAACTACACGAGGAGACAAGCAAAATGAAAGTAAGACCATCAGTAAAACCCATGTGTGAAAAATGTAAAATCGTAAAACGCAAGGGTGTAGTAAGGGTGATTTGTATAAACCCAAAACATAAACAAAGACAAGGATAGGAGATATAAAATATGGCACGTATATCCGGTGTTGACCTACCTAAGGATAAAAGAATAGTTGTTGGACTGACTTATGT
>JAITFS010000116.1 GCA_031281195.1 Oscillospiraceae bacterium | reverse complement strand
TAAGTGAGGAGGAATCCAAAGATGAATCTTTCGCAAGATGAAATTAATGCCTTAGTATCAGACCCTCCGGCAGATGAATTGGATATGAGTGGAGACATAATGACTCCTGAAGCTATTGCGGCTATGCTTGATGATGCATCAGGCGGCGGAGCACCCGAACCGGCAGATGACGGTGGCGGTGATATAATGTCGCCGGAAGCCATCGCGGCAATGCTCGACGGTGCGGCAAGCGGTAGCTTGGATGAACCGGCTGAAGATACAAGCAGCGATATGATGACACCGGAGGATATTGCAGCATTGCTTGACGGTGCAGGAGGTGGCGATGATATTCCGGAGGTGGAAGCTACTCTTGTAAGCGAACCGGAAGCCGGAAATGCACTTGCTAATGTTCCCGCTCTCGAAGGTATGCTAACCGAAGAAGAAATAGACATTCTCGGTGAAGTCGGCAATATCAGCATGGGTGCGGTTGCTACCACAATGTATGCATTACTCGACAGGCGTGTCAGCATAACAACACCAAGAGTTTCAGTTTTTGAATCAAAGGATGTTTTATCGGTATATCAAGTTCCGTTTGTTATAGCTACAATTGAATATACAAAAGGAATCACCGGTACAAATCTATTGGTATTAAAGGTTGAAGATGCGGCACTCATAACTGACATTCTCATGGGTGGAGATGGTACTCTTGAAGAACCAATCGAACTCAATGAAATGCACTTGTCGGCAATGAGTGAGATAATGAACCAAATGATGGGTGCATCATCAACGTCTCTTTCAAAATTACTCGGTACTCCGATTGATATAGCACCACCGCACAGTACAACTGTTGAAGCAGGTTTTGATGTTTCAAATGTACTTGGCGCAATGGATAAGGTTACAAAAATCAGCTTTGACATGGAAATAGAGGGGCTGTTAAAAAGCGAGCTAATACAGCTTGTGCCTTATGATGTGAGCCGCCAGTTTGCAAAGCAGTTTATGGACGTGGACTCAGTAGTGGAAGCAGCAGGTGTTACAAAACCGGCAGAAGCAGCACCTCCTCCGCCACCACCGGTGGCAGCCGCTCCCCCACCACCGCCTCCACCACCGCCACCGCAAGCGGCAGCACCACCCCCACAGGTTGCACCACCTCCGCCAGCAGCAGTGCCACCACCGCAAGCAATGCCATATCCGCCTGCGGCAAGTCACGACCCATATCAACAAGGTGGTTATCCTCCAATGCAATATCCGCAAATGCCTTATCAGCAACCATATCAACAGCCCTATCCGCCTGCACCAATGGCAGGGCAAGGTCGCGTAGTAGACGTGCATCCCATGCAGTTTCAAGCGTTTGACCAACCCTCACCACCGGCAGAGCAAGGTAGCATAGGTCTTGTATATAATATACCACTACAAGTAAGTGTAGAGCTTGGCAGAACGAAAAAAGAAATCAGTGAAATACTCGAGTTTAATCTCGGAACAATCGTTGTGCTTGACAAGCTCGCGGGTGACCCGGTAGAAATTGTGGTCAACGGAAAGTTGATCGCCCGCGGTGAAGTAGTCGTAATTGATGACAACTACGGTGTCAGAATTACAGATATTGTTAATGGGTAAAAATTAATACGCAGTGAAAACGGGGGTGTGAGCTACCCCCGTTTTCACGTCCAAAAATAACAATCTGAATATTTTATGTAATTTTTTATTATTTTTTGCTTTACATAAAGTGTTTTTCATGATAATCTTTACTGTGCGTATCTTAATGCAAAGGACGGTTATAAAAATGGGTATAGTTGACACAAATATTCTTTTGGAAACAGGTACTAATGAGCTTGAGATACTTGAGTTTGTTATTTCCGGCAACAGTTATGGAATAAATGTTGCGAAAATTACCGAATTAATGCAAATTCAGCCTGTTCAGGAAATGCCGCTTTCGCATCCTTGCGTAGAGGGTGTCTTTCAGCCACGTGAAGAAGTTTATACAATTGTTGATTTGTCCAAATATCTTGGTTTAGGTACTTCTGATTTACCTGATAAAGATATTTTTATCATCACAAACTTTAATCAGATGAATATAGCTTTCCATGTTCATGCTGTTGAGAGCATATTCCGCATTTCATGGAATGATATAGAAAAACCCGACTCCATTATTTACGGTGGGCAAGAAGGTGTTGTTACCGGTATTGCCAAGGTTAATGATAGAATTATATCAATTCTTGACTTTGAGAAGATAACCTTTGATATTAGCCCCGAAACAGGCATTGATCTTAATACAGTTCAAGCATATACAGGTGCTGATAGAGAGCATATACCGATTATTGTTGCCGAAGACTCCGCACTTCTGAGAAAAATGCTGACAGAAGCTCTGCAAACTTCGGGTTACAACAATCTAAACATTCTAAACAACGGTGAGGAAGCATGGCAGTATATCGCTTCAGTTAAAGCATCGGGTACAACTGACGTACTCTCCAGAGTTGCATGCTTGATAACAGACATTGAAATGCCACGCATGGACGGACATAGACTTACAAAATTAATAAAAAGTGACCCCGCTCTAATGAGTATACCGGTTGTTATATTCTCCTCTTTGATTGATGAGAATATGCAGAAAAAAGGCTTTGAAGTCGGTGCAGACGCACAGCTTTCAAAACCCGAAATTGCAAGGCTTGTTGATGTAGTAGATGAAATGATACAACGAAGCAGAATGATGGCAACATAGTAGACGTTTAGCGTAACAAATAGTATTTTCTTATAATAAAACCAGAGATTGTGGCAAAAACCACAATCTCTTTTTATTGTTAATTTCTCAATATTTCTTAGTCGCGATGTTGTTCTTCTATTGCTCTAAACTCGTCTGATATTTCTACTACCAAGTCAACAATATCAGGGTCAAACTGAGTTCCTCTGCCATCAATTATTATGTTTAATGATATGTCATGTGTGTATGCATCCTTATAACAACGAGGGCTTGTTAAAGCATCATACACGTCAACAATTGATACAATTCGAGCAGAAAGTGGAATATTCTCACCCTTTATACCTGTAGGATAACCTGTTCCATTCCAGCGCTCGTGATGGTAGTGGCTTATTTCTTTTGCGTAACTAAGATATTGGTCACTATCAGGTAAGTTTGTCAGAATACTATCAATTATACGGTTACCAAGTGTTGTGTGAGTTTTGATAATATCAAATTCAGTCGGGTCAAGCTTGCCCGGCTTGAGTAAGATTTTATCCGGAATACCAATCTTACCAATGTCGTGCAAGGCTGATGCTTTGATAAGTGATGGAATGTTTTCTTTTAATAATGCGTCCTTGAACTTGTCTTTCTTTAACATTTTTTCGATAAGAAGCTCTGTAAGAAGCATTGTTCTGCGTATGTGAGCACCTGACTCTAAGTTTCTGTACTCAATGATTGTGGCGAGAACCTCAAGGGTTGATTCATAAGTTCTTGTAACCTCTGCTGTTTTTTCAGTGACAAGCTGCTCAAGCTCGTGCCTGTATCTTGCAAGACTTATATGGTTATCGACACGCGCTCTAACTATGCTGTGGTTAAATGGTTTTGTTATGTAGTCAGAAGCTCCGGCGATAAGTCCTTTAGATTCTGTTTCCTCTGAATCTGCTGCTGTTATGAAAAGCACGGGGATGTTTTTTGTAGTGTTGGTTGATTTAATTTTTTCAAGCACTTGGAAACCATCAACCTCAGGCATCATTATGTCGAGCAATACTGCCGTTGGCAGATCGGCATCTTCACAACCAAACAATATATCAAGCGCTTCTTTTCCTCCGGGTGCTTCTACAATTTCGTAGTCGTCCTGGAGCATTTCACGCAGAATAATACGATTGATTTCTATGTCATCGACAATTAAAATGATGTCCTTTTTCTTTTTCTTAATACTCATAAACACAACCTCACTTAATGTTCTATCTTGTTAAATTATCTCTGCTATTTGTTCTGATGTTACATAAAAAACTTGTTTAAGCTCTGCAAGACTATCAGAGTGTTCAACTCCATCTTTAATGTTTTTCTCTAAATCAGCAGTTGCTTCTGTGAGTTTTTTCAACGAAAGATTTGCAGCAATTCCCTTTAAGGTATGTGCTGCATCTGATGCTACCTTTGTCGCACCAGCGCTTAATGCTTCTTCTATAGGTTTAATATGGTCTTTCTCCATGAACTGAGCGAGCAGTTTTTTGTATAAGTCCATATTGTTTCCAACACGTTTTAATGCATCTTTAACATCAATATACATCTCATTTATTTCCACAAATATCACCTCCATGGTAGATACTATCATTTATAAAGCATAAAAGCAATAAAATGTTTATGAGATAATGTCGCTCATATTATACAAACCCGGAGATTTACCAACCATAAACTTAGCTGCTCTTATTGCTCCTATTGCGAAAACATCTCTGGACTCAGCTGTGTGCTTTAATTCAACAACCTCATGCTGCCCTGCAAAAATCACATCATGCACACCAACGATAGTACCACCACGCACAGTGGATATGCCTATATCGTTTTTATTGCGTGGTTTTCGTACACTCTCGCGCTCAAATATATACTCTGCTTCATACGAAAGTGAATCCTTTGCTGCATCTGCAAGCATAAGTGCCGTACCACTTGGAGCATCAACTTTTCTTTTGTGGTGCCGTTCAATGATTTCTATGTCAAACTCTTCTCCGAGAACTGCACAGGCACGTTTTACAAGGTCAATGAGCAGATTTATTCCTATAGACATATTTGCACTTCGGAATATTGGGATTGTTTTTGAAGCTTTTTCGATTTTGACGATTTGCTCTTGACTATAACCCGTTGAACATAATACAAGCGGTAGTTTGTTTTCTAACCCAAAAGCCAGTAAACCTTCTAGTGCTTGCGGAATCGAAAAATCAATTATAACATCAGCACCATAAGCTTCAGTTGGTGGTTTATCAAAAACAGGATAATCGCTATTTTTTTCGGTATTTATATCAACACCTGCAACAATAATAGCATCAAGGTCACTGTCTACAATAGTTGTGACCACTTTTCCCATGTAGCCGTTACATCCGAAAAGAATAATTTTTATTTGATTTGACA
>JAITFS010000021.1 GCA_031281195.1 Oscillospiraceae bacterium | reverse complement strand
TGTGTGACAACATGGCGTGGAGAAAGTGCAGTGCCTCTGATATCAACAGTTTCAGGAATAGAACCCATCACTCCCCATACAAAAAATGCAGCAAAAGTAATAGCAAGCCCTGCCAGTATCGCCCATACACCGGGTCCTGCCACCTTCATGTACTCATTAAGCTGCTCCGGTGATGATATCCGATCCAACGCGCTTTTTCTGAACAACTTGTTTTCCATGTTCAAATCTCCTTGTTTTATCATTAATCTTTGTCAAACATTCCGGAGTAACTCTGATTTTTGTTCATAAACATTTACGCAAAATAATAAAGAATCCTAACACTAATATGTTAAAGATTCCAGTCTGATAATCCAATAGACATTATGTAAAATGCACTTTTCCTATGCGAATGGGAAGAGGTGTAAAAATATCACCCACTTACCAATTTTGTTCTGCTAAGAATATCGAAATGCGACTTTGAATTATTCTCGCTACATCTTCTGCAGTTCTTAAACCATTAAAGTAGTCTGTTGCTCCTTCACTTACAATATTCCACACTTCTTCACTAACACCATGACCGGTTATACCGGTAATAGAGTTTATCAAGTCCATAAGTTGATTAGCCAAATCCAACGACAGCACATCATTAGTTACACCGGACTCTATTGTTAATGCTTCTTCTAACCGCTCTTCAAAAATAGTTCTGTTTATTGGAAAACTCCACTGGATATTATCTCGTTGGAAATCCTCGTGTAAAAAGGTTTTTACAAATTCCCAAGCACCATCTTTATCTGTAGCGTTTGTTGTTATTGCAATGCTATTTAAAATACTAAACTTGTTACCGTCTCTATTCGGAGTTGGCCAACCCTTAAAAATTAAATCTCCACCAAAATACATCTGTTTTGACTGCACTAATTCGATCTGACCAAATTGTAAAGCTTCCATAATTTGCACACCTGTAGCTATCATTTCTAGATGCTCTTCATAACTGATATTCCAGTTTGCTTCAACCGGAAATGTGTTTGCTAGTTCAAGTAATTTAATAAAACCATCACTTTCAAAATTCGCAACATTTAAATATCTGTCAATATAAGCGTCTATGTTGTGGTAAAAAACTAGTGCAAGAAAGGAAAGCCTATCAAGATACGGACCGAATGGAGTAATTGCTTGTGGATTTTCATCAAGCACATTAATTAGCTCGTCAATAGTCCACCCGGGATTGCTACCTAATAACAAAGGATTGCCAAGTATTGTGCTAATGTTAAAAGATGCAGCTATTCGATAAAGTCTATTTTCTGTTTCTAAGGCTGTAAGAAAACTTTCCATCATATCATTGCGATTTATTTCTAAATCATTATCAAGAAATGGGTACAAATCAATAAGCAATTCCTTATTAACATAATTTTCAAAAGGCATGTTTATTAAGAACAATATATCCGGTATTCGTCCGGCTATAATATCAGTATTTAACCTGGCTAATGCACCAGTTCTATCATTTTGATTTACAAATGATGAATAATTTATGATTTGAATATAATGCGTGGAGCTTGTATTGTTAAATACCCGAACAGCATTTTCTAGCTCAGGGTTAAGTTGTAATGTACCTAGAGTCATTTCTACTTTATTTGGTGTAGGTATATTTGCATTATCAGTATTATTGGCATCATTTTCTGCAACACGTAATACTGTGAATAATACATTTTGTTCATTAAACCCAACAGTTTCAGAGATATTTGTTATAATAATACCACCGTCAGAGATAAATGTTATTTGGTCTATCCCATAAGGAGAAATATTATTATCAGAATAATTGAATATTTTCTTGATGTCACTGTTTATACTATCAACACCATATAAACCTTGTTCATTTGTGAAAAAATAAGAAAAAGTGTCATTTCCCGAAAAGACATTATTAGCACCAATCGGTATGTCAATACGTTCACCCAACGTTTGATTCATTACATCAATTACTTGTAAAACTGAAGAAGTATTGTGCTCGCTTCTAAATGCAATTTCACCACTACCCAATTTAATAAAGCGATTTATTCTATTTGGGGTTGTTAAACTAAAAGACATATTTCCATTAGTATCAAGTAAATAAATAGTAGCTCCGGAATTGTTATTTGCTCCTGCACAAATATAGATATTATCATCGTCATCAACAATAAATGAAGTTATGTTAAAGAACTCATGACGAGCCGCAAGCTCGTTTATGTCATAAGAGATAAGTTCTACTCCTGTATTATCAAGTTTTCTCAGAGTGTAAATCGGATCTATATTATAGATTTCATAATTAGAGTTAACATCTGAATCAACGTCAATATTATTTGTTTCCTCCAATGTAAAATAATTACCAACCTCAATAATCCATATACTTCCATCTTTAGCTGTAAATAAGGCACAAATAGATGTACTGCCACCTAATGCATTGGGTGGTGGTGTAAGCATTGTGTAATTTTGCAATTTACTTAATGTTTGTTCATTGATACTCATAGTGAATATCACATTGTGAGGAAAAGGAGCTTCTGAATCTATTGATTGAGCAACAAAGTATATTATATCATCAACAAAGTTAAAATGATTTGCGTGTACATAACCTGGAGGAAGCGAAGGTAGCGGTATGACTTCAACATAAAAGTGCTGTTCTTGTAAATCGTCTGCATCATTCACACAAGAAATTAATAGTGTAGCGATTAGTAGTATGCAACAAATACAGACAATTAATCGTTCTACAATATTCAATATAATTTGGTTCATGACTGTATTTTTCATTTTCTATCAATACCTAGAATTTATACCAATGTTATTTCAGACAGATTGTTATATGATTTAAAAGAAGATTGCTAAACAAATTAATAAAATACCAAACATTAAAGATATGACATTAAGAACTATTCCTTTTTTAATTTGATCAAGTTGTACAGATTTTTGAGGCTTGTTTTTATGACAGTACACTGTTGTGGTAAATCCTACTATGTGTTTGTAACTCGAAGTTGAATATGTTTTTTTGTATTTTATTCCGTCAACACAATATTGAAATACAGGTATGTAATCCGTTCCACACTCTCCACCGCACGATTTTTCTAGGCGGATTACTTTAGCAACAACTTCAATCTTGTTTTTTATAATATCTAGTCTATTAAAATAACTCCAAATTGCCATAGCAATTACTGTTATCCCTAAAAGAATACCTATAATCATCTTCGCTCCACAAGCCTCCTGTATATG
>JAITFS010000019.1 GCA_031281195.1 Oscillospiraceae bacterium | reverse complement strand
GAAAGCCATGATGAAGCGTGGATTTATCTGGTTATATGTATGTGCGGTCTGCCGTTTATATTTATGTATAACGCAATAGCAGGTATTTTACGTGGAATGGGTGATGCCAAACGACCGCTGATTATAATCGCTATCAGCAGTGTTGTTAGTGCGGCATTAAACTTCTTATTTGTAGGATATTTTGGAATGGCAGCTGCCGGTGCGGCTATCGCAACGGTTATTGCTCAAGCAGGTTGTGTTGTATTTGCTACTATGTATTTATCGAGAAGTGGTTTTATGTTTGACTTTAAGCCAAAAAGTTATGTTATATATAAGGATAAACTAAAATTAATGTTAAAACTGGGTATTCCATCGAGTATTTCGCAGATAGCGGTCAACTTTTCGTTTTTATTGTTAGCAGTTTTGGTAAATAGATATGGAGTTTCTGTTGCGGCGGCGGCAGGACTTGCAGGTAGATTTAACGGCTTTGCGATAATGCCGTGTATAGCTATTTCAAGCTCTGTTTCTATGATGGTTGCTCAAAACCTGGGTGCAAACAGACCCGAAAGAGCATTAAAAACTATGATGACCGGCATTGTTGCTTCACTTTGTATAGGAATACCGTTTTTTATAGCAGTAAACCTATTTGCGGAAGATATAATGAGGCTAATGACTTCATCTCCGGCGGTTATTGAAGCAGGTGCAATATATATGAGAGCATTTTCATGGGATTATCTATTAGTGCCGTTTGTATTTAGCTTCTTTGGTTTGGCAACCGGAGCGGGGCATACTCATGTCACAATGATAAACACATTTATAACATCAATTGCACTGCGAATTCCTGCGGCAATTTTGTTAAGCCAAACATTTGATTTAGGTCTATATGGTGTAGGTTTATCTGTACCTGTTGCAACATCCGGTGGTATGGTGTTTTTGTTCTTATATGTAATGAGTGGAAAATGGAAAAAAGCTGTTATAAGAAAATAGTTAAAAATAATTAATTAAATAAATACTATTTTATCTTGACAAGTATTGTTATTTTTATGTATAATAACCAAGAATTACGAAAATATAACGTTTCATCAATAAAAACAATTTAGGAAGGTGGATAATTTAATGAAAAAAAATCTAAAACCAATCATCGCTCTTTTGCTCGCAATTATGATGTGTGTCAGCTTATTGGCAGCATGTACAGATGATGAGCCGGGCGATGATAATGGCGGTGGTGGAAGCGGCGGTGGTGATACACCCGGTGGCGGTTCAGACCGTATGGGTAATGAGCTTGCTGAGCTTTTAGGCCTGCCGACAACTCCAATGGCAGACATGGAAGATATAGAGTTTACAATATTTTCTCGTAATATGGGTATTCCGGGATCACAAGATAACCCATTTTTGCAAATTGTAAAAGAAATCACAGGTGTAACAATAGATATTCAGTTCCTGGTTGGTGACATTAACACTACATGGGGAACAATGCTCGCAGGTGGAATCCAGGAGGATGCAATGTTTGTTGGCGCTCTTGCTTCTGAAGCAGTCGCTGCACAAGCTATTATGCCTATTGATGAGCTTTTGGAAGCACATGCACCAAATCTCAGAGCATTTTATGACCCGTGGTGGGAGCAAATGAAGGCTGATGACGGAAGAGTTTATACAGCCGAGATATGGGGTACTTATGTAGCTCCACAATTGGTTGAGTTCTTTAATGGTAACGGATGGTGGCTCCAAAAGTCAGTTATTGACTTCCACGGACGCCGTCCAAACGATTTTGATGAAATGTTTGAGTTTGTTTATGAATATATGGAAGCAAACCCAACAATCGACGGTATGCCAACTCTTGGTGTAGAGATTGGTGTTAATGCTTACAACTGGCTCTTAACAAACCCGCCAATTTACCTTGCAGGTAATCCAAACTGGGGTAGTGTGTGGAATCGTGACGGCAGCTTGCCCGGAGCAGAGCTTTCTATTGCGGCATTCCAAACACGTGAATGGTTAAATGCAAATGCCAGACCGTATTATTCCAAACTAAACGAAATGATGCATAAAGTAACATCTCATGGGCAGCATGTTATCGACCCCGAGACCTTATCACGCAGCGGATCTGAGTTTGAGTCAGTTATCGCCCAGGGTAGAGTTCTTCTAATCCCCGGTCAGCAATGGATATGGGAAAACTCAACAAATCAATTAGTTGCTGCAGGTATTGACGAACGTACACATGTACCTCTTGACTTTATATGGGATGATGCAGATTTTGGGTACAACTATTGGGATTTAAGCGGAGGTTCGTTTGCAGGAAATAATGGCTTAAATATCAGCTTTAATAACAAAGATCCAATCAGATTTGCTCAGTTCTTAGACTGGATAATCCAAGAGCCTGTTCAACGTTTCTTATCTTGGGGTATTGAACGAGACGTATTTGAAGCAAATGCAGCACTCCTTTATCAATTTGGAATGAATGATGGTTATCATTACTTCTATGATGAAAACGGCCGCATGGAACGTCCGCAAGAAATGCGTGATTTACAAAATGACTCTCGTTGGCTTAGAAATAACATGGGTCGTCAACTAAGAGATATGCTGCCAAAAATCCAAGGTCAATTCTTATCTGACGGAAATGCTGACGGTCCCGGATCATCTCCGCAGGAATATCTTGCAGGTCTTAGTGCTTATGACAGAGAGTTCTTCCAAAGACACGGTATTCAACACTTTACAGGATTTATGAGAAGCACACCATTACCCAGAGCCGTATTCTATCCACTTTGGGGAGCAGAACCAATTCCGGGTTCAGATGCTGCTGAGTTTGCAACAACTGTAGGCTTCTCAGCCGGAATTGACAGAGACCATATAACTGCACTAATCACAAACTCACCCGATGAATTTGATGACCGTTGGGAGCTGTACTTACAAGCAATTGATGCAATACCTCCGCATTTAATGGCAGGTCACATAGCGTTTTACACAGAAATTGCACAAAGAGCAATTGATGCAGCCGGCTAAACAGATATTTATGTAGGGGGCTATATATTTAGTCCCCTACAACTATAACTTTATGAAGGAATGACGTTAATGAGTTCTGGTGCAATCACAAAACCACTATATGGCGATACATCAAATATCTTATTCTACCGATATCCAAGAAAGTTTTGGGTAACCTTCGGCGGAGCTACAATCATTTTGGTTTTGACATTACTCAATTGGGTAAGCGTTGTTGACAGATATTTTAATACTGTTACTTTCCAGATGACCACAACGGAGACCAGCTTTGGTGTTTTTACAGCGTTATTTAAATCATCTGCTGTGTTTGATTGGCTTTATAGCAGACAAGCAAGCTCCGGCTCGTATGATCCGGCAATGATGCTGAACATTTTTAGATTTGGTTTCCCTTTATTATTTTTAATATCGTTTGCATTTTTAGCGATAGCGGTAGTTAAATACAAATCAAATATATTTATTAAGTTTTCGAATATTGGTTTTTGCATTACCGCAATTACACCCTTAATTTATTGCGTATTGGTAATGTTTATCAATGCGCAGCATAACGCATTTTTAATTGAAGATTTTGGAGCTAAGAACTTTTTCCTGATGTTACTTAATTCTCAGGAGGTCGGAGATGCCCTGGCACAAGGTCGTGCAAGAGAGTTTTTATCAGAGCATGTAAGCATTTATAATGGTTTAACTGCTATACCATGGCCTTTAATAGCATCATTTATTTCAGTAGTAGCTTTGATTTTATTACGTAAGGATGATAAAAAGCTAACAATGGTTTGGCATCAAAAGGCATTTTTCCTTATGATTATTCCTATCATGATTTACGTTTTTATATTTAGTTTTCTTCCGCTTGTCGGATGGCAAATGTCATTCCAATTCTTCCAGCCGGGAGAAGAAGTGCAGCCTTGGGTTGGTTTCCAACATTTTAATAATTTCTTTACCAGAGGTGACTTCCAGCGAGTTATGACAAACACCTTGGCAATGAGTTTTATAAACTTAATACTAGGCTTTACATCTTCGATTTTCCTCGCGCTTATGATAAACGAAATTAGATTAAAAAAGACAAAACGTATAATTCAAACTATTTCATATCTACCGCACTTTTTATCCTGGGTTGTAGCCGCAAGTATTATCGAGCAATTCCTCAAGGGTGACGGTATTCTTAACGATTTAATGATAAACCTCGGAATATGGGAGGAACGTCGTCTAATCTTAGCAGAACCTGATAGCTTTTGGGGTATGTTAGGGATATCCAATGTATGGAAAAGCGTCGGTTGGAACACTATCATTTATCTTGCAGCAATGACTGCAATTGACCCTGAGCTTTATGAAAGTGCTGAGATTGACGGAGCAGGACGTTTTGGTAAGATGTTTAATATTACATTACCGGGTATAAAATCAACTATACTCGTACTGCTTATAATGAGCATCGGATTTGCACTAAATGCCGGCTTTGAAGCACCGTTATTACTTCAAAATGTTATGACACGCCCAAGAGCTGAGAATATTGACCTCAATGTATTCTTCCAAGGGATACAGCAGCAAAACCACTCACTTGCCACGGCTGTTGGTATGTTTAGAACAGTTGTAGCTATAATACTTATAACTATTGCAAATCAGGCTTCTAAGCGTTTAGCTAAAGAAAGCCTTGTCTAAAAAGTTTTCTACGAAGGCTTTAAGGTGAAATAATGACAGATAGCAGACTAAAACAAAAAAGTAAATATGTAAAAGCAAAATACAAGGTGAAGCAAACACCCGGAGACATTATATTTCATTCCTTAAATGCGATATTGATGCTGTTTTTGGTTGTGGTAATGCTCTATCCAATGTTAAATACTCTGGCTATTTCGTTTAATGAACCACTTGATAGTGTAAGAGGTGGCATCTATTTATGGCCCAGAATATTCTCATTAGCAGCTTACGAAGCAGTGTTTGAAAATGAATTGTTGCTTGTCGCATTTCGCAACTCCATTGCACGTACAATAATCAGCACCATTGGTGGATTGTTTGTTTGCTCTGTAGCAGCTTATGTTCTATCCAGACGTGAGTTTTTACTGAGAAAGTTTGTAACAATATATTTTGTTGTTACAATGTATGTCGCAGCAGGTTTGATACCAACATTCTTCCTATTCCAGGATTTGGGTATATTAAATACCTTCCATGTCTATTGGTTACCCGGACTATTTGGTGCATTTAACGTCATAGTTATCCGCTCATATATGCAAGGCTTGCCCGATAGTCTTGTTGAAGCTGCCCGTATAGACGGAGCCGGAGAGTTTCGTATATTCCTGCAGGTTATCTTACCGATATGTAAGCCTGTTTTAGCAACAGTTGGGCTTTGGCTTGCTGTTGGCAGCTGGAACGACTGGTTTACTACAGAGGTTTTTGCACGGCAGAACCAGCTTGCCACACTACAGCATGAGCTGATGAAGCTTGTTGCCTCTGCTATGAGCGAAGTAGATACTCCTAACAATATCCCCGGTGAAGGGCAATTAGGAGGTCATATAATGACACCAATTGCAATGCGTGCAGCTATCACTATGGTAGCAACAATACCAATTCTTTGTGTATATCCTTTCTTACAGAAATACTTTGTTAAAGGCGTACATGTCGGCAGCGTCAAAGGGTAGAAAATTAAATATTGCGTTTATTATTTACTTAGTATATAATGCGTTTAAGTGAAAAATGCACTAAAGCACATAACACAAAAAACACAAAGCATTTTACACTTTAAATAAGAAGATACAAAAAAAATAGGAGGAAAAAAATGAAAAGACGTATACTTACACTCGCACTGGTAGTGCTTTTTGTACTATCAATGTTGCCGCTTCTTGCAACAGCAGCAACAGTAAGCGGTAGTCTCGAGAAAGTCGAACTCCGCCCACTCGATCCAAATGCAGCAGCAAACAACAACGATGATACGCAAATGGGTTGGGGAACAGAAGGCTTCGAAGACGAAGATACACCAATGGATGTTGAGGCATCAATAGCACACCGTGCAGTATATCTTGCACTGGAAATGCCGGAAATGCCCGGATTTATCCAATTCATTCTCCAAACACCGGCTGGCTGGTGGCAACAAGTGGACTACTCAGAAGATGATTTAGTACACTTCTGGGATGATGGTGTTCTCAGACTTCCATTCACAGGCGATTGGGATCCGGATGACATTCGTGCAAAGTTCCTACTCGGCTACTATGACGATGGTCTAATGGATTTAGGCATCACAGACCAATGGCTTGAAGTTTATGCAGAAGTTGAAGAAGGCGATCTTGTTTCAATGCGTTTACCTGCTGTAGGTGCAGCAGCAAACAACAATGACGAAAACCAAATGGGTTGGGGAACTCAAGGCTTTGAAGACGAAGGCTTATCACCGGCAGATATAGATGTTGCAGCACAATTATTAGTTCGGGCAACACATATCGTTCTCGAAATGCCGGAAGCACCCGGATTTATGCAAGTAATCCTGCAAACACCGGCAGGTTGGTGGCAACAAGTGGATTATGACGGCGATGCACTGGCTGGTTTTTGGGATGATGGTGCAAGCACACTCAGTCTTCCAATCGAAGGCGACTGGGATCCGGCAGATCTTCGCGCAAAACTCCAAATTGCTTATTATGACGATGGCGTTATGGATCTTGGCATAACAGGCGTATGGCTTCTCATGGGTCCTGAAGTTGAACTGGCACCTGCAGAACCCCCACGCGAATTACCACCCACAGGAACACTTCCATTAGATATTGGCGTAGGTCATGCTATGTGGGGTGATGAGTTTACTCAATTAGGCTGGAACGGTGATACCCGTGCAATAGACAACAAAATGCCATTTGATGGTGGTGGTCTTACCGCAGGTCTCCTTGCCGAATCAAACTGGTTTGTTATCTATGTTGATAATGCACCGGACGATGAATTAGCTGAAATGATTACTCTCGGAATCTTTGGTAATGCAAATAGCTGGAGCTGGGAAGGCGGAGCATTGTCAGCACCAACAGTATCAATTTATGATGCAGATTTGGGAGCAATTGTATTCCCGGTTGCAGGACATCCATATATGGATGCTGTCAGAGCAGCAGGCGAAGATGAATTCGATAACAGAAACTTTGCAATCTACTTCCAATATGATGGTGGTATTGAGAATCTTGGCATAACAAGTGCATGGTTCTATGTTGACAAACCGGAAAGTGGCGGAGATACACCGGCCCCAACACCACCACCGGCAGATGATCCGGGTGATGAACCTGCACCAACACCGGCACCAACAACAGATAGCGATGGTATGGCATGGTGGATTTGGTTAATCATTGGCGGTGCAGCAATTGTTATTATAGTTGTAATAGTAGTTATTGTATCAAAAAAGAAGTAACCAATAAAATCGCATAACAAATAACAAAACTGAGCAGTTTCCAAATAAGGAAGCTGCTCAGATGTTTTTTAAGTAGTTTACATAATGTGGATATTTTGTTGACAAAAGTGCATAATTGTGTTATATAAGGTATACAAATTTTTACTGAATGGTGGAGAAATAATGAAGAAAAAAACACTTAAAAGATATATCATATTTACAATGATTTGTGTGATGTTGGTTATAACATCACTTCAAAGTATACTAGCAGATACTATCCAATACATTGATGCAAACGGACAAGCAGCTTCGATTGATACAACTGTTACTACAGTAACAACATTAAACACCGGTACTCCTATGCCTTTAACATCGGGGTGGTATATTGTTGATACAAGTAATACATCCTTTTCAAGTCGAATTACTATAAGTGGTAATGTAAATCTAATTCTTACAGACGGTACTACATTAGACGCTTCAAATGGAGGTATTGATGTATCCTTTGGTAATAGCTTGACAATATTTCAACAACCTGTAACTACAGCAGTTGGTATTCTTAATGCAGTCGGAGGACAATGCCAGGCAGGTATTGGTGGAGGACAAAATAATACCAGTGGTACAATCACCATCAATGGTGGAAATATAACAGCAACCGGTGGAAATAACGGAGCAGGTATTGGCGGTGGTTGCTGTAGTGACGGTGGAACAACTATTATCAACGGTGGTACTATAAATGCAACCGGTGGTGGATATGGTGGAGCAGGTATTGGTGGTGGTTCCAGCGATCCTGCCGGAACAGCAAACGGTTCAGGCGGAAATATCACCATCAATGGTGGAAATATAACCGCAACAGGAAATAATACCGGTACAGGCCCTGCTGTATCACCGTATTATAATGTAGGTGGTGGTGCAGGAATTGGCGGTGCAGGAGCAAATAACCTTAATGTTCCCGCAGGTCAAGAGGTAGCCAGTGGAGCATCAGGAGATATTACTATCAATGGTGGTACAATAAATGCTACCGGAGGAGCAGGTCAATCATATTATGGAGCAGGTGGAGCAGGTATTGGCAGTGGCGGAGCAGGTGGTGACGGTGGTGCAGTTGGTATTTTAAATAATGTAAATATATCAACAAATGCAGCAATAACTGCTACAGGTGGTGTTGGTTCAACAAGTGCTACAAACCTTGACGGTGCCAGCATTGGGTATGGTGGTGGATATATTCCACCGGCAGGTGATCCAAATGCATTAAATGTCAGCACAAATGGACCATCACCGTTAGTTGGAACAGAACTCGCTGCTTCATATACATATAACGAAGGTACAGGAAATGGTTCAGGTCCTGAATCAATAAGCCAGTATCAATGGTTTAGAAGTACATCAAATACATGGGACAGCAACGCACAAGCTATCTCAGGTGCAACAGCTATGCTATACACCCCAACCGGAGCTGATTTAGGACAATATCTATATTTTCAAGTAACCCCATCAAACGGAACAGTTACAGGATTACCAATGCAAAGCCCTGCTTCCGGTCTGGTTGGTATACAAGTGTCATTAGATATAGTTGAAAACGGATCGAATGGCACAGCTACAATAAATGACGTAACCGGACCTGTAATTATACAATCGACAACATCTCCTACACTACAGGCAAGTTTAGGTAATGCTGCGAGTGTAGCATGGTCTGTATCTACTAATGGCGGTACATTTTCAGCAGACACATCCCCAAGTCCCGGATATGCATTTCCAACAATGGATAACACCGTAACAGCACCTATAACAATTACTGCAACATTTACAGCATCAACTCCACCGTCAGCAACAGCAGTAACAGTTACTGATTCAGCAAACCCACTTGTTGGAACAACATTAACAGGAAGTGATACTTATGTCCAAGGGACAGGTATTGGTGACACAGGAACAGATGCATCAACCTATCAATGGTATAGAAGCACAGCTAATACATGGAGTGGAGCAACACCGACTCCAATATCCGGAGCAACGTCCACTACATACATTCCAACCGGAGCAGATGTAGGAGGCTACTTATATTTTGAAGTTACCCCATACAGCGGACAGTTAGCAGGAACACCTGTGCAAAGCTCAGCTACAGGACAGGTTGGTATTACAATAACACTTAGTATAACTTCAAGTGATACTGATGAAACTGCTACAATAAACGATGGTACAAGCAATGAAACAGCAACAACCACACAATCGGCTACAATTACAATATATAACAATATATCACCAATTCTACAAGCAATCCTTGGAGATTCTATTGGTGTATCATGGACAACCAATGCAGGAAGCTTTACCGACTCTAATAATGTAAATCCGGGTTATACATTACCAACACTGGATACAGGTATAAATACTCCAATAACAATAACTGCAACATTTACGCACCCGTTAATGCCTTCTGTAGCAAATGTTAACGCTAATTCTCTTAATGTTTCTGTGCAAGTTGGAACAGCTCTAACAGCCAGTTATGACTTTACACTTGGTACAGGTGCAACCTCTAACTTAAACGAATCAACAGTTCAGTGGTACAGCAGTTCATCATCTACCTGGGGTACTGATACAGCTACATTAGTATCTACACAAACTGTTTCATTAGCAACCACTGGGGTAACAACAACATTTACAACCGCATACACACCTACAGGAGCAGATTATGGTATGTATCTGTTCTTTGAGGTAATTCCTAAAAATGATACTTATGTAGGAGTACCTGTGCAAAGTGCTTCTGTTGGACCGGTTGGTATAGAGGTTGACCTTAACATAATTAATACAGGTACAGGAAGTACAGCAACAACCGGTACAGCAACAATAAATAGTGTAGCAGGGCCAACATCTATTGTTGTTACACCATTATCTACAATTGATTTAGCAGCATCCTTAGGAAATGCATCAGGTGTATCATGGTCAGCAACAGCAGGAACATTTGACAACAACACATCACAAACACCGGCATATACACAACCTGCTGCAAGTGCTGGTTTAGACACTCCGATTACCATAACTGCGACATTTAGCAGTAAACCACCAACAGCTGATAATGTTCAAATAAACAATACAACAACTCCACCGGCACTGGTTGGTACAACTCTTACCGGTACATATACTTATGTACAAGGTACAGGTAGCGGAGTAAGTGCAGAGCAAGGAACTACATTTCAATGGTACAGAAGCTCATCAAGCACATGGAGCAGTAGTGCTCAAGCTATTGCCGGTGCAACAGCTGATACTTACACACCAACAGGAGCGGATATTGGTATGTATTTATACTTCCAGGTGACTCCTTCAAATGGTGTATTACAAGGAGTACCTGTACAAAGCTCTGCAACCGGACAAGTTGGAATTGTTGTTTATTTAACTGTTGAGCAAAACGGTACAAGTGGAGCAGCAACAATAAATGGTAATCTCGGATCAACCTCTGTGACGGTATATAGCACAAGTGCATCTCCTACATTGTTAGCTAATTTGGGTAATGCAGCAAGTGTTTCCTGGCTTGTATCAACTGATGGTGGTTCATTTGCAAACTTTTTATCCACAACACCCGGTTATTATTTTCCTTCATTAAATGCGACCGTAACAACACCAATTACTATAACAGCATCATTTACTCAATCTACGCCACCTTATGCAACAAATGTTAATGCAAACAGTACTAATGCTAACGTGTTTGTGGGAACAGAGCTGACAGGTAGTTATACTTACAATCAAGGTACAGGATTTGGCGCAGGGCCTGTAAGCGGTTCAACTTATCAATGGTATAGCAGCTCCTCAAGTACATGGGATAATACTGCACAAGCTATATCAGGTGCAACATCAGTAAATTACACACCAACTGCTTCAGATATTGGAAATTATTTATACTTTGTGGTAACACCAAGTAATTCCAATATGGTTGGAGCTCCTGTACAAAGCCCGGCTACTATAGCTGTTCCACCACCACCCCCAAGCATATCCTTATCACAAACAGGAGCTTATACATTTACCACAGAAACATTTGGGTACACATCACCCACACCAAATACTGTAACTATTACTAATAACGGAGAAGTACCAACAGGTAATCTAAATATCACGCTAAGTGGTGCAGATGCAAGCAGTTTTGCTGTTAATCCAACTTCAATAAGTAGTTTAACTGCAAATGGTAATACCAATACATTTACTGTTGCACCAAATACAGGGCTTGCGGTTGGTACATATACAGCAACAATTACTGTTAGCGGCACAGCTAGCTTACCGCCACAGACATTTGATGTGAGCTTCACTGTAGAAAAAGCAGCAGGTTCGACACCAACAACACCACCAAGTATAAGTAACCCACCTACAATAAATGAAATAACAGTGGATACAATACAAAATACATCAAATGGACAAGCAATAGAATATGCTATAAGCACCAGTAATAGTATAACAGACCCATCAAGCTTAACGTGGCAGAGCAGTACAACATTTACAGGACTTTTACCCGGTACAACTTATTATGTTTATGCCCGCACTGTGCAAAGTGCAAGCTTTGATGCAGGTCAACCAATTGTTAGTGCAGGTATAACAACAGCTCCGCCAACTATACCCGATGTTCCGCAAGGTCTGACTGTTGAAGCCGGAAATGAAGAAATTATAGTTTCGTGGCAACCGCCGCTAAATGATGGTGGAAGTCCAATAACAGGATATAGAATTGTATTAAGCTATAACCCTGTCGTAGCGGATATCACAGTTAGTGCTACAGAGCTTACTCACACATTTACAGGATTAACTAATGGTTTAGACTATACTGTTGAAATATGGGCACTTAACTCAGTTGGAGCAAGTGATACATTTGCAGAGGGTGATGCAATACCTGACCCTGCGGCAACACCAACGCAACCGACACCAATACCGCAACCGGAAGCACCAGCAACACCGGGTGAACCGGCGTCACCACCGGCAACACCGTCTCCTGTGCAACCATCAGATTCTTCTTCAACATCAACAGACATAATAATACCACAAACAGGTGAATCAAAAATCACAAGCTTATGGCTATTAATAATGCTTCTATCGTTTATTAGTATTCTGGTGATTATAACATGGTATTTAATAAAATATCTAAATACTGTCGCTCGTAATAACAAATGATACAATACAATTGGGGACTTCATCCTTAACAAGAGCTTCCAGTTTTGTAAAGGACTCTTGGATTTCCCCATAAGTTTTGTTTTCATTAAAACCTAATAATAAATCTACATATATTTGCTGACCGGAGCTTCTTGTTCTAATGGTTTTAAAGGAATCGTATAAATCAAATCCTTTAGCCATTGCTGTTGTGATTTTTAATTGTATATCTTCATCAATTGTTTTATCCAGTAAGTCATAAGCGCATTGCTTTAATGGTTTTATTATGCTCATAATCATTAAAGAGGCATATATAATACATACTACCGGTTCGAAATATACTACAAAAACTCCTTCGCGAAATATGTACATGATTAAAATAGCAAAGAGTGATATAAAGTCAAAAACGAGATTTTCTTTCATAAGATGATGTTCTGCATCAATAAGTTTGCCGGACATCATTTTACTTATCTTACGTTGTCTAAAATATAAATAAACATCAAATGATGTATTTACAATTTTTAACATAATTGCAAATATAAGTATGTCACTGGGACTGTGTGGTCTGAATAACACTAAAAATGATGAAAATAATACTGCAACAAGCCCAAGCTGTAATAAAAGATTTGCTATTAATCCACCAAAGGATTCAAACTTTCCCATCCCATAATCATACTGATGGTTTTCGTTTTTTATGAGTTTTCTTGATATAACAAATACAATCCAAGCCTGTATCATAAGAGTTACAGACCCTAGAGCATCAACTGCAAGTATTAAGGATTCACTCAGAATTGCAAGCACAATCAGTGCAATCAAGTTTGGCAGCTCAGCAATTAGTTGAAATACTGCAACTTTTTTTTGTTTTGTTAAAGCACTAACTATATTATCATTATAATCAGACATGTATAAATTCCTTAAAATCAGCATAAGCATTAAAACATAGATTAGAGTATATCTTTTTTAATGCATTAAATTACATCAACATTATAGCAGAAAATACTATAAATATCATAGAAAAATATATTTTTATTTAGAATAAATCTTCGAAACCGTCTGTGGAGTAGGGTAGACCGTTGTGTTTATTCTCAATTGCTTTTGAGAGTAGTTCATATTTTTTCTTGGAAACGGGATAGGTAAATAAGAGGAAAAGAGCAATAAGGGCAAGGATAGATGGAAACAAGGTTGCAAGTGTGAGAATACCTTGCAGGGCACTATCTGTTTGAGTTTCTGCCATACCGTCATAACCTGTAAGCTCCAAATATAATCCGGTAAACGGCAGAGACAAAGCCATACCACATTGCTGTGCAAAGGAGGCTAAAGAGGACATCGAACCGTCTTTTCTAACACCGCTTTTAAACTCGTCAATTTCAACACAGTCATAAGCGTATCCAATGTAAAACGCAAAAAATGATGATGAAGCAAGCACATAAATAACTGTATACAGATACATAATTGCCATTGAGTTTATCCCTGTGAAAAATAGTATAAAGCCTGCTATAACACATGGTGACATGCAAAATAACATCACAGGTTTTTTGCCGAATATGTTACAAAACTTAGTTACTATCGGTAAGAATATAACTGTAGCTCCCACAAATACAAGCCAGAAAAGTGCTTGCTCTGATTCACTCATTCCAATATTATGCGTCATAAAGAATACTACAACAGTGTTTAGCATTGATACACTGAGCATATATACAAATATCCATATTATGATTTTTCGGAAGCTTTTAATCCGTAAGCAGTTACCCCAAATTTTTAGATAAGATTCCTTTACCCTTTTTTTCTTTGACTCAATAGCTGTTTTTATTGAATCCTTTTCACAATTTCTAATTAAAAATAACCCGATGCCACATATTATCAGAAGTAAAACTGCAAAAACTGCTCCGATAAATCCCCATGCTTCACGGTCTGTGTACCCTTGCTCGCTTGCCCATTCCCAAATAAGCATCGGGCCTGAGGCTGCAAGTAAAAACACCGGATAATAAAAGAATGTTGAGATAAATCGCAGGTTATTTCGCTCACTATAGTCTTTTGTGATTTCTCCACCCATAGCAAAATACGGTATTATAAACGCAGAGTATGATGTACAAACAAGTATTGCAACCAAAACATAATATATGCTTTCGCCAACCACTCCAACGAATGTAAATGGTGAAAACATTAGGAAAACCACTACAGCAAGCGGTAATAGGCTTGCTCTCATCCATGTTAAACGCCGCCCTTTTTCTGTTACATGGTTGTCAGACAGTCCTCCAATGATTGGGTCAATCAGAGCATCCCACAGCACTACTACAAATAGTATCAAGCCTGCTAAAAAAGCACGCACTCCAACAATATCCGTCAGAAAAAACACAAAATACACATTTAGTAAGTTGCTCGGTATACCTTCTGCTGCGGTGCATAAACCATATCCAATTTTTGTTTTTATTGATAGCTTAGTTGTTGTAGTCATAAAAAAGACTCCTGCGTGTTTCTTTATATTGAGCATTTTACAATAAGAAATATGCAGATAAAATACTAAAACTTTCACATATATAAAACAACGAAGATTAGGAGAAGTGTCAAATAATTAGGTAAACGGTATGTATGGAGGGGGGGTGTGCTTTATGATGATATACTATAATCCAATTATTTCTCTATAATGTACAATATAGTAATTTGTGGTTTTGTGGTATAAACAATACATTTACACATCATCATATTGACATAGTGCTTAATGTAGAATATAATGATACATGTTGATAATTGGAGGTTTTTATGGATTATATATCAGCAAAAGAAGCTGCAAAAAAATGGGGTGTAACTCAACGACGTGTCGCTGTACTATGCTCTGAAAATCGTATAGATGGTGCGGAGTTGATTGGTAAAATGTGGTTAATACCAAAAACAGCTAGAAAACCTGAGGATGGTCGAACAATGCGATTTGAACCTCCTTCAGATATGGCTGTCAAACCATTTTTGAAGTGGGCAGGGGGTAAATCTCAAATACTTAATGAGATACGCAGTAAATATCCTTCAAAGCTCGGAACCGATATCACAAAGTACGCAGAGCCGTTTGTTGGTGGTGGAGCAGTTTTGTTTGATATTTTATCTAATTATGAAATGAAAGAAATTTATATCAGCGATATAAATCACGAGCTAATTCAAACATATATTACAATTCGTGACGATGTGAAAGAATTGATTTCTTTATTAAAGAACATCGAAATTCGGTATTTAGCTGCAAACGATGGTGTACGCAAAGAGATATACTATTCTGCACGTGACCGTTTCAATTTTCTCAAGTCTGTAGGTAATAAATCAACAGAAGTTGCAGCACTTTTTATATTTTTAAACAGAACTTGTTTTAATGGCCTTTACCGAGTGAACTCACACGGTGCATTCAATGTACCACAAGGAGTTTATAAAAACCCTACTATTTGCAACGAAAAAAACCTGTTAGCAGTATCAGAGAAGTTGTATGGAGTGAAAATCGTGTGTGCTGACTACAGTGAATCTCGCTACTTTATTGACAATAAAACATTTGTATATTTTGACCCGCCTTATCGTCCCATTACAATAACAGCCAGTTTCACATCATATACAGAAAACGGTTTTAATGATAAAGAACAAGCCAAACTTGCAGCATTTATAAATGAGTTAAGTGAATGTGGAGCAAGTATTGTTGCTAGTAACAGTGATCCTAAGAATACGAACATAAATGATAATTTTTTCGACAATTTATATGCACAACACGAGATAATCAGAATTTATGCTAGTCGTGCAATAAACTCAATTGGTTCAGCACGTGGTAAAGTCAGCGAATTGCTTATAGCAAATGTGTAGGAGGATATATGCGTAATTTTAGCGAATGGTTATCAAAATTCAAATCTAGCATATCAGATTATTCTTATTATATAGATTTTGAAAAAGTTCATCGAAACATCGATACAATAAAAATTGAATTAAACATTCTAAACTCTCTTATAGGTTCAAAAAACATTGAACAAGAGTTTGAAACTCTTGTTATCCGTTATCCTGAAACATTAAAATGTGTACCACTTTTATTAGCTGTGCGTGGTAGTGAAATATATGTCATAGATGGTGATGGTGAATTTCTATATTCATTTAGGAATATGAATTATTCACTTGAACAATACAAGATATTTATGAGGAAGACAGGTTTGTTTAATCTAATGGAAAAGCATATTATATCGAATCTCATTGATTATGCAACAGGTGTTGAAACAGGACTTGATAGTAATGGACGAAAAAATCGTGGTGGACATCTAATGGAAAATCTTGTGGAATCATACTTACAGAAGACAGGACTTATTTCCGGTGAGACCTATTTTAAAGAAATGAAAATAAGTACTATTGAAACAAAATGGAACATTGACTTATCAATACTATCAAATCAAGGAAAAACAACCAAAAAATTTGATTTTGTAGTTAAAACTGATAAAACTATATATGCAATCGAAACAAATTTCTATACTGGTAGTGGCTCTAAATTGAACGAAACTGCTCGTAGTTACAAAAATATTGCTGTTGATGCAAAGCAAATAGAAGGCTTTGAATTTGTGTGGTTTACAGATGGACAAGGTTGGAAATCTGCACGGAATAATCTTGAAGAAACATTTGATGTTTTGGAACATATTTATTGTATTAATGATATGGAAAACAACATTATGAATAGGATATTTGTGTGAGAAAAATAACAAAATGGAAACCAGACGATTTTGAACTTGAAATGAATACAGTGTGGTCGTTTCCAAAGCGTGGTAATTGGGCTACTCATGATGCTAAATATCGCGGAAATTGGTCGCCATACATACCACGGAATCTGCTCTTGAGGTACTCAAATGAAGGAGATCTCGTACTTGACCAGTTTGCAGGTGGAGGGACAACGCTTGTTGAAGCAAAATTGCTAAACCGTAATATAATTGGTGTGGACATTAACCCATTATCGCTCGAACGTTGTCTGGAAAAAACAACTTTCGATTATGTTAATAGCGGACAAGTATATATAAAACAAGGTAATGCTTGTGATTTACACTTTGTACCGGATGGAAGTATTGATTTTATATGTACACATCCTCCATATTCCAATATAATCAAGTATAGCGAGGATATTAATGGTGATCTTTCTTTGCTTGGAATAACAAAGTTCTTGGAACAAATGAATAATGTGGCATCAGAATGTTACCGTACATTAAAGCAAGGTAAGTTTTGCGCTATCTTAATGGGTGATACACGAAAAAAGGGTTGTATAATCCCGATGAGTTTTGATGTGATGAAGTTGTTTCAAACAGCAGGGTTCACACTTAAAGAGCTAATTATGAAAGAACAACACAATTGTAAAGCTACCGGCTATTGGAAAACTAACAGTATAAAGTACAACTTTCTATTATTAGCACATGAGTATTTATTTGTGTTTAGAAAGTAAGGTAATGAAATGTATAGGATATGAAGAATATCCAAAATATAAATATTGATAATTGTATTTTATTCTAAAAAACAACCTTGATGATAAAGGTTGTTTTTATAACCATTCTGGTGCGCGAGAGGGGACTTGAACCCATACGCCCGTAGGACACATGGCCCTCAACCATGCCTGTCTACCAGTTCCAGCACTCGCGCACGATTAACTAATTAGCATTATATTTATTAGAGTGTTACTTGTCAATAGTTACTTACGTTGTAAATTGCTGAGCAGCATTGCGGAATGTATAAGACTTACTGCAATAATTGCAAAAAATATGACCTTTAATCCTACAGAAATATCATCAGCCAGAGAAACAGTGCAGAAATATACTGTCATAGAATAACAGAATATGGCTTTACCCGGTGCAGGTTTGTCGTATAGAAATCCGGAGGTCATAAAAAAGCTAAGTGAAGATACTGCTATTGCAAGGCATTGATAAACATAAGATAACAAAATGGGATTTGCCGCATTTTGTCTGTACAACAATACCAACCAATAACATAAAAATATTGTTGGCACTAAGCTAAGTGCATAAGAAGCCCGCTTACGTGAGTCCTGATACATTTCTATTGCAAATAATGATACGCAGATAGCAGAAATGGCAGAAAATGATATGAAACCCAGTTCTATAGTATCTATTGAAGAAAGGTCGGAAAAATATAAATATGTCCCAAAAAGCCATATCAATCCGATTATTACAAATACAATAGGATAAAATAACGGGTCTGTACCAAAAGCGTTTTCAAATCCGTTTAATGATCTATGTTTAATTGAAGCAAATATCGAAAATGCTAATATAAAGAGTGCAAAAACAGCAGATACAGCGATAAGCCAAAAGGTTGTTGCTGCTCCTCGCATTGGTAGGTTTGTTATTGGGTCAAACACATTTATTAACTCAGACGCTCTTAGAAAAAAACCCAGAATCCCAAACAGTATTGAGAAAACAGGTATTAAAAATGCCGATATTCGCATAAAAACAATGTCCTGTCATATTATTTTCATAATTTGTGTGTATTTTATAACAAAAAGTGATATTCGTCAATCAGAAATCAACTTTATAACATCATGGTAAATCTGCTCGGCATTTTTTCTAAAGCGTTTTTCTAAGGTTATAGCTAATTTTTGGTTTGCCGCAAGTAAATCAATCTTTATAATGTCTGCTATTCCGTCAGAGAGTGAAAGCGTAACGTTATAGCCTCCATTTTCATTCTCTGTACTGTTTGTTTTTATCATGGAATCCCGTTTAAGAGCCGCTAACATTAGTGCCGTTGCTTCTTCTGCTACAACCCTTACAGAATATGGCAGGTTTTCCTCGAGTGCTTCACCATTTCGAATTCCTTTTTCTGTCAGGGAGTATTTATTATCAGTTAAGGTTAAGTGTTTTGTTTTCACAAGCTTAGCTATACAGTCAGTTACATCAAAGTATTTGATAGCTTCATCACACATTGTAAGCTCTGCAAGTATGTCAATTCCAATTGGCACTTGCAGTCGTCGCATGACAAATAAAATGAGCATTTTTATCTCGATATTTTCTTTTATAAACCCAAAACTCTGTGACATAATGCTAAGTATAGCATGATGTACTTGCATAGTACACAATAATTTGTTATAATAGGGCTGAAATCTGGACTGGAGACCACATAATAATGAGCAAAAAACCAAGAAAATCTGCTGATAAATTAAATAACTTTATAAATCATAAATATTTCAGAAGAATGGCAATAACATTTACTGTTATTGTTGTTTTTATAGTTATTATATTAACTGCACCTTGGAGTATAATTTTACCGGGTGAGGATGTTTTGGTGGTTGATCCAACTCCAACACCTACAGCCACACCAACTGCTACACCCACACCAACAGCAACACCACCTCCGACAGATACACCGGGTGATGACTATGATGACCCGACACCAACACCTTTTCCGGTTGATACCAGACCGATGAATCCTTTAACAGGTGTACGGCTAGATGAGGATATATCACACTTGCGTCCGTTTTCAGTTATCATAAATAATGATAGAAACTCCTTGCCGCAAATAGGAATAGCAAAAGCCGATATTATCTACGAGGTTCCGCATGGTGCTGGTATAACAAGAATGGTCGGGCTTTATCAGGACTTTGAGAACATTGGGATAATTGGCAGTATTCGAAGTCTTCGTTTTCCTCATATTGATATAACCCAAAGCTACGATGCTCTCCTTATTTCGCACGGTGGTTTACCTGATACAAGAGAAGAATTACGCAGGCGTGGTATGGAACAGATGGATAATATTGCTAACGGTAAGTATGACCCGCTTTTTTATAGAGATGCACACAGGCGTGAAACAATGGGTAATGAGCATAGTCTTGTTGTTGTACCTTCGCGTGTTTTAGAAAGATTACCAACCTATGATTTTAGAACCGAGCATAATGCAGGTTTTGTCAGTAATTTAAAGTTTGTAGAAGATGGTACTCCTGATAATGGTTTTACTGCAAACGAGGTTGAAGTCAGGTTTATGACCGGAGCAAAAACATCCTATTTTTCCTATAATGAATCCACAAATCTCTATACTGTTAAGCAATACAATCGTGACTTTATTGATTCTATTGACGGTAGACCTGTTGGATTTACTAATGTTATTATCCTGCAAACAAACGCAAGCTTTATGCAGGATGGTTCAGGCAGAGTTAATTTACGCTTAACAGGTGAGGGTGATGGTTTCTTCATAAATGGTGGTCAGTATATCGAAATAACATGGTCACGTTCATCAGAATCAGCACAATTTGTTTACACCCAACAAGATGGTTCAAATCTTGAATTGGGTGTAGGAACAACTTATATATGCATAATAGCAAACAACATGGACCCGATGTTTAGATAAAAAGAGTGTGGTGTTTATTCCTTTCTCTTTTGTTTAACTATCTTGAGTGCTATTATTGCACCTGCGATTAACACAACAGCACCGGAAGCCATTATTATTAATACTGTCCAATCATCTGTGGAAGCATTATTTGGTCTATCATCCGGAGGTGGTGTATTTATGTTATCATTATTTCCATTATTATCGTTTGGTTCACCATTTTCTCCCGGACTCGGTGTCGGGTCTTCCGGTGATACAGAGCCTTGAGCAACCTCAAGCACTGAGAAAAACGCAGGCTTTGGTGCAAACCATTCATCAAACAGGAGCGGCAGACCATTTCCGCGCCAGCTCATCGGGTCGGCTAAACCCCAAATTGTAACTGCATCAATATGGTCTGCAAACTCTACAAATATTTCAAACAAATCTCTATAGAGGTCAGCTTGCTTTTGAAGCTCTTCTTCTGATGCAGGCGGAGCGGCAGGGTCTCTTTGATTGCTCCATGTACCAAAAGGAATATCAAGCTCTGTGATACGGATTCTTGCTCCCGTTTCTACAAAACGCTCAATAGAAGCACGTACCTGTGAAGGAGATAACTGACCTACCCAATAGTGTGCCTGCATACCTATTCCCTCAATAAGTAAACGGTCGGGTTCGGTATTTTGCGGGTCGTCCTTCCATTTTGCATTAAAATACTCAACCATACTTGCCATTGCTTCTCGTTTTGATGGAGTTTCTTCGTTAAAATCATTGTAGAATAAAACAGCCTTTGGGTCAGCCTTACGTGCAAATACAAAAGCATCATAAATATAGTCATAAGGCCGCTCACCTGCGGCTGAGTCTGCACCGTTTGCATACGCAGTATACCAGGCTGAGGACATATCCCTGCCCGTGCCTGTGCGGAGGTTTTCAAACCACGGGTTATCAGTCGCACTTGTATCAAGTACCTCATTTACAACATCCCACGAAGCTATACGCCCTGCATAACGTCCTGCGTATTCGGTGATGAAAAATTCCAGATTTTCTCTGGCTTCGGCACGAGTTAAAACAGTACCGTCTTCATTATAAGTAAACCATCTGGCAGACTGACTATGCCATAAAAGAGCGTGTCCGTGAACTGCAAGACCATGCTGCTCAGCCCAGTCAACGATTATATCTGAATCGTGGAAGTTCATATCATCCCTGGATCTGCCGATATATTCCGGTTTCATCGCATTTTCTGCTGTTACAGTATTAAAATGGTGAAAGAAGTTTTCTTCATGTGTTCTAAACCACTGTGCGCTTGGTGTCATAATATTACCAAATTCAAAGAAATCAGCATAAGCCTTATACAGTGACGGTAAGCTGAGATCCCATGCAGGAAGCCGAATATTATGATCACGCTCACCAACCTGCCATATCTCAATATTATCCCAATAAAAAACGTCGGGTACAACACGACCGTTATTTGCTACAATTCTAAAGTCCAGCTCTTCAATTTCAAACGTGCTTGCAGGTATTACAAAATCAAAAGAAACCCATTCGTCCATTGTTATAGGTGGCGCAGGGTTATCCACAGGGAACTTCATTACGCCAAATGCACCTGCATAGTCCTGGTTTATAACAATTCCGGGTCCTGTTATACTTTCCTTGCCCTGGTTTTCGGCAGATGGTACATAAATCCATCCAAATATGCGATATGATG
Source organism: Oscillospiraceae bacterium (assembly GCA_031281195.1). Lineage (GTDB taxonomy): Bacteria > Bacillota > Clostridia > Oscillospirales > Oscillospiraceae > WRMH01. The sequence goes on along the minus strand of JAITFS010000019.1, from coordinate 861 downwards.
CTCCGGCAGGAAGTGTATAGTTAGTAGGGAATGATAATCTCATCATCATATCATAGCTTTGGTATGATGAGCCTTCTATATGCTCTATTCTCAAAGCGTGTCCATCATTTTGGTGTCCAACATCTGCACCACTAACCCAAGTTGCATTTACACTATCCCCATACGAAAACCAAGCATCACCGTAAGAAGTTGAATCTGTGATAACATTAATGTCATCGGGATCAAAAGTGAAATTAAAAAGCAGTGTTTCACCGTCTCTATCCAAATAAACGGCTGCAGCAGGTATCAATCCAATAAGTAATACGCAACAAATCAATAAAGAAAATATTTTTTTTATCATCAATAAAACCCCCAAAATTGTTAATTAGTATTTTATAGTAAAAATGTTAATATTTCAATAAAAAATAAAAATTGCGATTTAATTATTTTATTGACATTTAATAAATAAATATGTATATTAATTAGTAATTGCATAACAAAAAGTGAGTGATTAGGGTAATCGGAGTGAAACTCCCGAGCAGTCCTGCTACCGTATAGTCGGAAAACCTACCTCTCTTTGCGGTGATATACCACCGTATTGTAGTGAGTCCACAGAGAATGGAACACTGCTTTTTAGCTTGACAATAATACATTTGAATAAGAAAGAGAAAACAAAATGAAAAATCTTGCAAAAATCCTCGTTTTATTATTAGTAATTGCAACACTTGCAGCCTGCGACACAAACACACAAAACTCCGATACACCTAATACAGACCCACCTACTGATGTAATTGAGATAGGTACAGGCAACACTACTTTTCAGTTTGAAGCTGTTGATAACAACGAAGAAACAACAATATGGTTTGTAAGCACCAATGAAGA
>JAITFS010000241.1 GCA_031281195.1 Oscillospiraceae bacterium | reverse complement strand
CAATGCGGACATGGAATCTCTTTCTCACGAATGTACTTCATTAATTCATCTTCTGTTAAAATGGGAATATCTACATCGGTTATTTTGTTTTCATCATTCCAATCTTCAGCAAGCTTATCTGCACGATGCCGCATTTTACAACCCTTACAATCAATGAGCGGGTCGTTAAATGTTGTAACATGCCCCGATGCTTCCCAAACTTTAGGGTTCATAAGAATAGCAGAATCAAGCCCAACATTATAAGGGTTTTCTTGCACAAACTTTTGCCACCACGCGCGTTTGATATTATTTTTAAGCTCAGTTCCTAAAGGCCCATAATCCCAAGTATTAGCAAGACCGCCATAAATCTCACTTCCTGCAAATACAAAACCTCTGCCCTTACAAAGTGCAGTAATTTTATCCATGGTTTTTTCGGTGTTCTTAAGCATGTTAATATTTCAATCCTTACTAGAATTAATGTTTGCTGCAACAACAATCTGCTGCTTGCAGAGTTGGTTTAGTATATTACATAAACTGTATAAATGTCAATTAAGAATGCAATTATATATATTTGAATTTTCAATTGACACTACATATATTGCTATGATAAAATGCCATAAGAACATATTTACGATATTATTTACGATACTATTTACAACAAAACAATATTTCTTCAATTAAGGCGGTGGTTCTATTGTCAGATAATCAAAGTCCTTTACACCAAAGTAATAAGAACAGATTCGGAAAAATTGAAGAAATATTATCAACTTTTCCTATGAGAGTTAACGTTACTATTGTCGGAACTATTTTGGTGTTGATTTTCTCATTACTCGAGTGGGTAAACATGGGTCTGGGCGTCAGATTTAACCTCTTTACTCTACAATTTGCCAATATTGAAAGCAAGGTGGTAGCCGCGCAACTCGAATGGGTTTTTAGCGAAGCGGGCAGTATTCAAGGATTTAGAAACTTTAAGCTATTTATGGCTATTCTCCTTATCATCTTTGTCATAGCAATAATTTTGTTAGCACTTTCGGTAATTAAGTATCAATCAAAGAGATTTAGGTCTCTTTCTTATTGGGGTTTTGGAGCGATAATTTTAGTTGCAGTCACATTTATATTTGCAATATTAATTACTGTCGGAGATGCAGGAACAACAGTCTTATCAGTTTTCCCGCTCTTGACGCTTTTTGCACCTATATTAACAATGTTTTTCTTTCCCTTTGATTCTCTTGCGAGATTGATGAATTATGTAAAACGCTATTGGGTGCTGTATATACTTTTAATTTTACCAATGGCGCAAATCATTATATTCAGATACGGACCGATGATTAATATTCTGGCTGCGTTTAAAGAAAACTTTTTCTTGTGGCCTGTTCTTGATCGTCCATGGGCAGGGCTAGAGTTTTTCGTAGCTGCATTTAACGACCCGACATTTTTGGAAGCTTTCAGAAACACACTTGTACTTAGCTTTTTAGAAATTATTATGGGCTTCCCGGTGCCTATAATTCTCGCTATTTTACTTAATGAATTACGTCTGAGAAAGTTTAAGCGTGTAACCCAAACTATATTATACCTACCGCACTTTCTCTCGTGGGCGATAGTAGCAGGTATAGCTACAACAGTCCTTGGTAATGTAGGATTAGTTAATAACTTCCTCGGAACTAGTATACCCTTCTTAACGGATCCAACTCATTGGATATTTTCGTATGTAATTATAGGAATATGGAAAGGTATGGGATGGGGTACTATCATATATCTTGCAGCCATAACGGGCATAAACCCTGAGCTTTATGAAGCTGCTGCTGTTGACGGAGCAAAACGTTTCCGTCTTATTTGGCATATTACGCTACCCGGAATTCGTCCTGTAATAGTGCTTCTGTTAATCCTCAGCATCGGAGGAATTATGGGTAATAGCTTCGAGCGTATCATGGCTATGAGAAATCCTCTTGTTTTCAGAGTTTCTGATGTTATAGAAGTATTTACATACAATAGAGGTGTAGCAGGCTTACAACAATCATTGGCTGCTGCTGTTGGGCTTTTCCAATCGATTGTGTCGGTCATACTGCTGTTTGGTGCTAATTACTTTGCCAAAAAGACCGGCGAACGCGGATTACTTTAGAAGGGGTGTGAAGATATGAACTTAAATAAATCAAAATTTGGAGATTTTGTTATAGTTGTAGTTTTCATACTACTAATATGTATTTGCTTGTTTCCAATGATGAACGTTTTTGCCAGATCTATGAGTTCACCTCATTACTTAATCAGAAGTGAAGTAAGCCTGTTTCCGCGAGGTTTTAACTTAGATGCATTTGAAGTTGTGTGGAGCGATTCAAAGTATACATGGTCACTCGCCTGGACTGCTATTCTCACATTAATTTGCACAATACTATCTTTGACACTCACAGTTTTATGTGCATTTCCGTTCGTTTATAAAGGTCTCTTAGGTAGAAAAACGCTTAATGTATTTATGATTTTTACAATGTATTTCGGTGCAGGTATGATACCTACTTTCCTGTTAATGAGGAGCTTGGGACTTATTGACAATCCATTGGTGCTTATCTTGCCGGCTTCACTGAGTATATTTAATGTCATTCTTATGCGATCGTTCTTTTATGGTATTCCGGATTCAATTCGCGAATCATCCGAGATTGACGGAGCCGGACCGTTTAAGACTCTTATATTGATATATCTGCCGCTTTCAAAACCCGTCCTTGCCACCATATCACTGTTTTATGCTGTTGGACGTTGGAACGGTTATGCTGATGCGCTTTTGTTCTTACGAACCGAAAGAAGATGGGATCCAATACAGCTACTTCTCTACAGAGTTCAACAAAACTTAACCGCTATTGATGTTACACAGTTTGAAACCTCTGCAGGTAATGCTCCAACAGAAGCTATCAGAATGGCAACGATTGTTATAGCAACAGTTCCTATTCTGCTCGTTTATCCATTTTTGCAAAAATATTTCGTTGCCGGCGTTACGCTCGGTTCAATAAAGGAATAAAACGCGAGGATTTACCTTGCGATTTATTAATAAACAATTTTAGGAGGAAAACAGAATGAAAAAAATCCTTGCGCTTACGTTAGCGCTACTGATGTGTATCGCTCTCATTGCTGCCTGTAATGACAATGATGACACTCCGGTGTTACCAACACCATCACCAACACCGTCAGCAACACCAACAGTTCCGGACGACCCACCGGAAACAGACCCGACCCGTTTTGATGAACTAGGTCTCGAGATTGATGCAAACGGCAATGTTCGTTTCATTGAGCAACGCTCTATAAGAGTTCTGACATGGGATCGCAGTGATAATGAAGATCCAAACACCGCTTTCACTGCATATCTTGCAGAAAAAATGCTCGAGTATCACAATGTTGTTGTGGAGTTCGTCGATTCACCACGTTGGGGTGAAGATGAAAACATCTTACTGCTTCTCACCGAACAAATAGCACCTGATGTATGCGTAACATATAACTATGGTGCCGTTAATGAGTTTGCAAGACAAGGTGCAGTCACAGATTTAGCACCTCTGTTAGCAGGCAGTGGCGACATCTTCCCACATCTTTGGGATTGGCTTGGTGCAGGACGTCTCTATGCAAACATGGATAGAGAAACAGGCGAAATCTACTCATTTATGAGCAGAATGCCATTTAACCAAAGATACATTCCATTTGTCCGCGAAGACTGGGTAGCAGCACTTGGTAAAGACTTACCGACAAGTATCGATGAGTTTGAAGCACTACTCTATGCTTTCAAAGACAATGCAGAGGAACTACTTGGTTCTGATGCAAACCAAATGATACCTCTACACATGACCAGTGACCCGGGTTGGGTAGCCGGACAAATGATAACCAGCTTTATTCCCGATGACATCACAGACAAAGACCTTTATGTCTATGGTTGGGGTGCTGAAAGAAACTTCTTCTATCCTGGCATTAAAGAAGCTATCCGTTATCTGAACAAATGGTTTAACGATGGTCTAATTCATCCGGACTTTGCACTCTTTGGAACAGGTGATGATACACCGGACAACCTTATCAAAGCAGGTTTTGTTGGCGCAATTGCTTCACATAGCTTCGACCAACCATACCGTGGCGATGCAGATGGCTGGCAAGGTCAAATCCAAGAGCAGTTTGGCGAAGATGCAGGTTATATTGCAGTTGATACATTTAAAAACGATGCAGGTATCTACCGCAAGCTTCTCGGGCCGGGTAATGACCGCACCCTGTTTATTCCATCAATAAACACAGATCCGGTTGCAGCACTTATGTATTTCGATTTCCTTTGCAGAGTTGAAACAAGATTTATGCTTCAAATCGGCTTTGAAGGTATCAACTACGAAAAAATCGACGGTGCATTTGTTGGAATTCCTGTCGCAGATGATACAGATCCATTCCACATGAGATCCGGCAGAAACCACGACATTGCTATCACCACTCACTCAGGTGGACTTACTTTACAACCACTTGTAACCACCGAAGAAGAAGGACTAACATTTGCACTTGCATCCCCATTCATAGCTCCACGCTTAATCGAACGTGCAAGATCAGTCCAAGCAAGCGGTAATCGTGAGAACCATACAGGCAACATAGGTGAAATTACTGCAGAACAAGGTATTACTAACTTGGGCGACATGGGTAACGCTGTGTTCGTAAGAGCAATTGCCGCCTCTGTAGCAGACTTTGATGCTGTGTATGATCGTGAAATGGACGAGCTTCTGGAGCGTTTTGGTAATGCTGTTATTGAAGAACGCAGAGCTACTTGGGAAAGTGTATTCGGCGATGCCGTCATGCTCCCCGATAACAGATAATTGCTAGTAACACATTAGCGAAAGCAAGTAAAAATCGCACAAATAAAGGGGCTGTTGCAAAACAGCTCCTTTTTTCAAGCCTTCTTTGCTAAAGAGGGCTTTCAAGAGTTAAATACACTAACCCTAATCTTCAAATATGTCTGCTACTGTTGGGAGTGCATCGGGGTCTATTAGCTTCTTCTCTACGGGTGCTGTTCCTGTGGCATATTGCATTTGTTGCCAGCCTGCTCTGTCTACCAATACTGAGCGAGGTTTTGAGCCTTCAAATGGCCCTACAATACCAAGTTCTTCCATTTGGTCAACAATCTTTGCAGCTCTTGAATAACCAAGGCTTAGTTTACGTTGCAAAAGAGAAACAGACACTTGACCGTTTTCAAGAGCAACATCTACAGCCTTGTGCAATAATTCATCATAATCTGTTCCACCGTTACTATCAGTAGACAAACCGCCACCTGATGATTTCTCTACAGCGGCTCTGTCTATCTCAGTCATAACTTCTTCAGAATATTCGGTATTACTGCTTTTCTTAATATAATCTACAACCTTCTCACGTTCTTTGTCCGAAACCCAAGTACCCTGCAAACGCATTGGTTTAGCTGTTCCTGTTGGAGCGTAAAGCATATCGCCATTTCCAACGAGTTTATCTGCGTTTTGACCCGGGTCAAGGATAATCTGCGACTCAAGAGCACTTGCGACCTTAAAAGCTATACGTGACGGAATGTTTGCTTTCATAAGCCCTGTTATAACATTTGCACGTGGGCTTTGTGTTGCTATTATTAAATGTATACCTGCAGCACGACCCATTTGAGCAACACGGCAGACTGACTCCTCAAC
>JAITFS010000227.1 GCA_031281195.1 Oscillospiraceae bacterium | reverse complement strand
TCTCTGTTGTTGTTGTTTTACCTGCATCAATATGTGCCATGATGCCAATATTACGAGTTTTTTCTAATGAATATTCTCTGGACATGATAGTTCATCTTTCGTAAAAAAGTTCGTCATTGTGAGCTCTCCCTGCCGTGCAGATTGAACCCGCAATGACGGTTTCTTTTAAAGCTGTTACCAGCGGTAGTGTGCAAATGCCTTGTTTGCATCTGCCATTTTGTGCGTGTCTTCTCTTTTCTTAACAGCAGCACCAACACTATTTGAAGCATCGAGGATTTCTCCTGCAAGGCGTTCTTTCATAGTTTTTTCGTTGCGTGCTCTGGAGTAATTTGTCAGCCATCTAAGTCCAAGAGCCTGACGTCTTTCCGGTCTGACCTCCATTGGAACCTGGTATGTTGCACCACCAACACGGCGGGCCTTAACCTCAAGTGTTGGCATTATGTTTTCAAGTGCTAATATAAATACATCAAGCGGATCTTTTTCAGATTTTTCTTTGACTATATCAAACGCACCATAAACAACCTTTTGTGCTACACCTTTTTTACCGTCAAGCATTATGCTGTTGACTAATCTTGTTACTATTACCGAATTATATACAGGATCCGGTAAAACCTCTCTTTTGGGTACACTGCCTCTTCTTGGCATTATACTTCCCTCCTCAATAATAACAGTCTTGCTTTGCAAGCCATTCAGAAAATGATAAACATTCTCACATTGTTTCATAGGTACTTCGGATAAACTCTCTATCCGATATATGCCGCATGATTTTCTATATAAAACGAGACTTTTTTCGCGATTAGAAGAATGTGTTACATTCTTTATAATGCGAGCGAAGTAACGCTATGTCATGTCGGACATAAAGTTAGTATTTGCTATTTTGCACCTTTAGGTCTTTTTGCTCCGTATTTTGACCTGGATTGCTGGCGGCCTTCTACACCCTGTGTATCTAATGAACCACGCACGATATGATAACGTACACCCGGCAGGTCTTTAACACGGCCACCACGAATCATAACAACTGAGTGCTCCTGTAAGTTGTGCCCGACTCCCGGTATATATGCTGTGACCTCATGACCGTTGGTTAATCTGACACGAGCGATTTTGCGAAGTGCCGAGTTAGGTTTCTTTGGAGTAGCTGTTCTGACTGCTGTACAAACTCCACGTTTTTGCGATGAAGACAGGTCTGTTTCTTCGTTTCTAAGTGTGTTTAAACCTTTTTGCATAGCCGGTGATGTGGATTTGTAAGTGAGTCTCTTTCTACCCTTTCTGACTAACTGATTAAACGTTGGCATTATTTCCCTCCTTTCTTCTGTTTTTGTTTTTCCTATATAACATAGATTCCTATATATCGCGGGACGCGCAGGGCACGTCCCCTACATGGATTTGTTTGTATTTCCGGACATGCAGGGTATTTCTCCTACATGGATTTGTTTATATCGCGGGACGCGCAGGGCACGTCCCCTACATGGATTTACGAATAACTCTTATAGAGCGTTGCCGTAGCCGATGAGAACTGATGTGTCAACATCATCATCATAATCATAATTACCCTCGTAGCCTGTGAGTGTGTAACTCTTTCCGCCGTATTCAATGTCGCTGTCGAATTTACGGTATATGGCAAGTCCACTACCTGCAGGAACGAGCTTACCGATAATAACGTTTTCCTTAAGACCGGTGAGTCTGTCTACCTTACCTTTAATTGCAGCCTCAGTCAAGACTTTTGTTGTCTCCTGGAAGGATGCGGCAGACAAGAAGGACTCGGTTGCGAGTGATGCTTTTGTGATACCCATAAGAAGTGGTGAAGCATCAGCGCAGCGAAGCTCCTCTTCACCTTCTTCAATTCTTTTTGTTATTGCTGCATTTGCAGCCTTAAACTCGTCAGAATTAACAGTCATACCTGCAAGTAAATCTGTATCGCCACCGTCCTCGATTTTAACTTTTCTCATCATTTGACGAACTATGACTTCAATATGTTTATCGTTGATGTCAACACCTTGCTGACGGTAAACGATTTGCACCTCAGAGATTATATAAGCCTGGGTTGCGGCTTTACCGAGAATACGCATGATGTCATGTGGATTAAGAGCACCGTCGGTAAGCTTGTCACCTGCTTTAACAGTATCACCGTTTTTCACTCTGATACCTGAGAAATATGGTGTTTGGTATGCGCGGACATCACCGGATTCTTGATTTATGACTGATATTGAAATTATTGCATTTCTTCTTGTTTCTTCAATTTCAATTAAACCGTCAATTTCTGACAAAATTGCCATTTTCTTAGGCTTACGTGCTTCAAATAGCTCCTCAACACGTGGAAGACCTTGCGTTATGTCGTCACCTGTTATACCACCGGTGTGGAATGTTCTCATTGTAAGCTGTGTACCCGGCTCACCAATTGATTGAGCAGCGATAACACCAACAGCTTCACCGATAGAAACGCCTGTTCCGGTTGCAAGGTTTATACCGTAACACATTGCACAGATACCACTACGGGATTCACAATCCATTGCGGTACGGACTATAACAGAATCAATACCACGCTCCAGGAGCTTAATCGAATCACTGTTTATAAGCATGTGGCTACGTGTAAAGAGTAATTCACCGGTTTTTTCGTCAACTATATCATTTGCAGGAAAACGTCCGTGAATTACAGCACCAAATGTTGAAATTACACCCTTGCCTTCTTCGTAGACCTCCCGTGCGACAATACCTTCATGAGTTCCGCAGTCTTTTTCACGTACAATAACATCTTGCGAAACGTCGACCAGACGGCGTGTGAGGTAACCTGAGTCAGCAGTACGAAGTGCTGTATCTGCAAGACCCTTTCTTGCACCTCTGGAGGATACAAAGTATTCAAGAACTGTGAGACCCTCACGGAAGTTTGCTTTAATCGGGATTTCGATTGTACGTCCGATTGTATTTTGTACAAGCCCCCTCATACCTGCAAGCTGTCTGATTTGATTCTCACTACCTCTTGCTCCTGATGCTGCCATCATCTTAACAGGATTAAACTCGTCAAGAGTGTTGGCAAGAGCGGCGGTAACCTCTGATGTTGTTCTTTCCCACTCGTCAACAACAAGGCGGTAACGTTCATCATCAGTGATAAATCCACGCTTGTAGTGATTTTCAATTTCAATAACTTTTTTCTCGGTTTGTCTGATTAGCTCCCACTTGGCATCGGGAACTGTCATATCAGCGATTGAGATTGTAATTGCACCTTGTGTTGAGAACTTAAATCCAAGAGCCTTGATTTTGTCAAGAACAGATGCAGACCTTGTAAAACCATGCTTTGCTATGCAACGTTCAATAATTCTTTCGAGTTCTTTTTTATCCGTTCTAAAGTCGATTTCATATTCGAAAATATTATCGGGATTAGTTCTGTCAACATAACCTAAATCCTGTGGCAGAGGTTCGTTAAAAATAATTCTACCAACTGTTGTTTTAACAGTTTTGTATCGTAGCTCACCATTTATTTCTTTTGTAATACGAACATTTATCGGAGCATGTACATTTACATCACCACATTGATATGCCATTAGGGCTTCATTTGGTGAAACAAAGAACTTCCCTGCACCATGCTCATCTTCTCTAAGAAATGTTAAATAATATGAACCAAGAATCATATCATGTGTCGGAACTGTAACAGGATGACCATCCTTTGGATGCAAGAGATTGTTTGCAGAAAGCATCAAGATTCTGGCTTCTGCTTGTGCTTCTGCCGATAGCGGAACGTGAATTGCCATCTGGTCACCGTCAAAGTCAGCATTATAAGCTGAGCAAACGAGCGGGTGAAGCATAAGCGCACGACCTTCAACCAGCACAGGTTCAAACGCTTGTATTCCCAGTCTGTGCAATGTAGGTGCTCTGTTTAGAAGTACAGGGTGGTCTTTTATGACAACCTCAAGAGCATCCCAAACATGTGTAACACCTTTATCAACCATTTTCTTAGCGGATTTGATGTTGCTTGCATTACCGTCTTCAACGAGTTTTTTCATAACAAACGGTCTGAAAAGCTCGATTGCCATTTCTTTAGGTACACCGCACTGATAAAGCTTTAACTCAGGGCCTACAACAATAACACTTCGTCCCGAATAATCAACACGTTTTCCAAGAAGGTTTTGTCTAAATCTGCCTTGCTTACCCTTGAGCATATCTGATAAGGATTTTAACGCTCTGGAGTTTGCACCTGTAACCGGACGTCCGCGTCTGCCATTATCAATAAGAGCATCAACGGCTTCCTGTAACATTCTTTTTTCGTTTCTTACGATAATATCGGGAGCTTGAAGCTGAATAAGCCTTTTTAAGCGGTTATTTCTGTTGATAACACGTCTGTATAGGTCGTTAAGGTCTGATGTTGCAAAACGTCCACCGTCAAGCTGAACCATCGGACGAATTTCAGGCGGAATAACAGGAAGTGTGTCAATAATCATCCATGTCGGGTCATTTCCTGATGTGCGGAACGCTTCGACAACTTCAAGACGTTTGACAAGCTTTGCTTTTTTCTGACCTGTAGCTGCTTTAACCTCGATTTTTAGTTGCTCGGAAAATGCTTCAATATCTAAATCTAATAAAAGATCACGTATTGCTTCTGCACCCATTCCGGCTCTAAAGTCATCTTCATATTTCTCACGCATTTCACGATATTCTTTTTCTGTGAGAATCTGATTTTTCTTGAGTGGTGTATCACCCTCATCAATAACTATATATGTTGCGAAATACAGCACTTTTTCAAGCACGCGTGGTGTTATGTCGAGCAGTAATCCCATTCTTGACGGGATTCCTTTAAAGTACCAAATATGAGATACAGGTGCTGCAAGGTCGATATGACCCATTCGCTCACGGCGAACATTTGATTTTGTAATCTCAACACCACAACGGTCGCAGATTTTCCCTTTGTAGCGGATTTTCTTAAACTTACCGCAGTGACATTCCCAGTCCTTTGACGGTCCGAATATTCTTTCGCAGAATAATCCGTCACGTTCAGGCTTTAATGTTCTGTAGTTGATTGTTTCAGGTTTTTTTACTTCCCCGCTTGACCATGTGCGTATCATTTCCGGGGAGGCAAGTCCTATTTGCATTGCATCAAAAGGTAAGAAGCTCATTATTCAGTTTCCTCCTTATCTCCACTTTGATCGAAATCAATAAAGTCTCCAAACTCCTCTTCGAGAGCAGATTCCAACTCACTGTCTGTTTCTTCCTCTTCCTCGTAACCTTCGTCATATCCGCCGGGAGCTTCATCAGCATCGTGTACCGAGTACCCGCGTCTTATAAATGCTTCCTCATTACCCTGCTGGTATTGGCTATCGTCACGGAAGGCATCGTTTTGGTTTTCGTATTCTTCACCCTTGAGGTCAATCTTCATGCCGTTTTCATCAAGAACACGCACATCAAGACATAGTGATTGTAATTCCTTAACCAGAACCTTAAAGGACTCCGGCACACCGGGTTTTGGAATATTAAGACCTTTAACTATTGCTTCATAAGTCCTTACACGACCCATAACGTCGTCGGATTTGACAGTAAGGATTTCTTGCAAGGTGTATGCAGCACCATAAGCTTCTAGTGCCCAAACCTCCATCTCACCGAAACGTTGACCGCCAAACTGTGCCTTACCACCTAGCGGTTGCTGTGTGACCAAGCTGTAAGGTCCTGTTGAACGTGCGTGAATTTTGTCGTCAACAAGGTGGTGGAGCTTGAGGAAGTATACATAACCGACTGTGACAGGGTTGTCAAACGGCTCACCTGTTCGCCCGTCGTAGAGAATACTTTTACCGTCTTCACGTAATCCTGCATGTTTTAAGGTGTCCCAAATATCTTGTTCGTTTGCACCGTTAAATATTGGTGTTGCAACATTCCAACCTAGAGTTTTTGCAGCGTAACCAAGGTGAACCTCAAGAACCTGTCCGATATTCATACGTGACGGAACTCCTAGCGGATTAAGAATAATATCAAGTGATGTACCGTCAGGCATGTATGGCATATCCTCTTTTGGTAATATACGTGAAACAACACCTTTATTACCGTGACGGCCTGCCATTTTATCACCGACACTGATTTTTCTTTTGTGAGCAATATAACAACGAACAACCATGTTAACACCGGGATTTAGTTCGTCGCCATTTTTTCTTGTGAAAACCTTTACGTCAACAACAATTCCACTTTCGCCATGTGGTACTTTTAGAGATGTATCACGAACCTCACGTGCTTTTTCACCGAAAATCGCACGGAGCAGTCTTTCCTCCGGTGTTAAGTCTGTTTCACCCTTTGGTGTGACCTTACCGACTAAAATATCACCTGCTTGCACCTCGGCACCTATAAATATGATACCGTTTTCATCAAGATAACGCAGAGCATCCTCACCAACACCCGGGATATCACGTGTGATTTCTTCCGGACCTAGTTTTGTATCGCGGGCATCTATCTCATGCTCTTCAATATGTATTGATGTGAAAACGTCGTCCATCGCAAGGCGTTCATTTATAAGAATAGCATCCTCGTAGTTGTAGCCTTCCCATGTCATAAACCCAACGAGAATGTTTTTTCCGAGAGAAATCTCGCCGTTACATGTGGATGGGCCGTCTGCGATAATCTCGTCCTTTGTAACGCGGTCACCAACAGATACAATCGGGCGCTGTGTTGTGCATGTACCCTGGTTACTGCGAGAAAACTTCGCAAGCTCGTGGTCAACAACACCAATGTCCTTATCATCATATTTTATACGAATATTTGTTGATGATACATAAGTAACCTCACCTTCACCCGGTGCGGCAACAACAACGGTTGAGTCAACAGCACATTTATGCTCGATACCTGTTGCAACTATCGGTGCTTCCGGTATTAAGAGCGGCACTGCCTGACGCTGCATGTTTGCACCCATAAGAGCACGGTTTGCATCGTCGTTTTCTAAAAACGGAATCATGGCTGTTGCGATAGATACCATCATACTCGGTGAAACGTCCAGGAAGTCAATCATATCACGATCAACCTCTAAGATTTCATCACGATGACGGCAAGTTATACGCTCGTTTAGGAGCAAACCGTCCTTACCGAGTGGTTCTGTTGCTTGAGCAATGATGTAATTATCCTCCATATCAGCTGTTAAATAAACAACCTCATCTGTTACGCATAAAGTTTTTTTGTCAACTTTTCTGAATGGTGCAACTATAAATCCGTATTCGTTTACACGGGCATAAGATGAAAGATAAGATATAAGACCAATGTTTGGACCTTCCGGCGTTTCAATCGGACACATACGCCCGTAGTGACTGTAGTGAACGTCACGAACGTCAAAGCTTGCACGTTCTCTGGACAAACCACCGGGACCTAAAGCGGATAAACGGCGTTTATGTGTTAATTCTGCAAGCGGGTTTGTTTGATCCATAAATTGTGACAGTGGTGACGATCCGAAAAACTCTTTTACCGCTGCTGTGACAGGTCTGATATTTATCAGTGATTGTGGCGTGATAATATCCAAATCTTGAAGTGTCATTCTTTCGCGGATAACACGCTCCATTCTTGAAAAACCAACACGGAATTGATTTTGGAGCAGCTCACCAACACTTCTTAAACGTCTGTTACCAAGGTGGTCAATGTCATCCGGTTCGCCGATTCCATGAGTGATACAGTTAAGGTAGTTAACCGATGCGAAAATATCATCAGGAATTAGATGTTTTGGAATAAGCGAGTCGATATTGTCAGTAATTGCTTCTTTAAGGTCTTCGCCTTCAAAGTTTTCTAAAAGCTCACGAAGCTTGATAAATCTGACTCTTTCTTTTATTCCAAGCTCGGCAAGTGGGTCAAAATCGACAAAACCATTAAGCTCTACCATTCCGTTTGAAAAAATCTTGACCTCACGTCCGTCTACACTAACAAAAGCATCATTTACACCTAGTCTGTCAATCTCAATGGCACGAGCGCGAGTGATTCGCTCCCCTGTTTCTGCTACTATTTCACCGGTTAACGGATTGGTAATCGGTCTTGTTAAAACTTGGTTTATAAGTCTTGACCATAATGCAAGTTTTTTATTAAACTTATAACGCCCAACAGTTGAAATATCATAACGGCGTGAATCAAAGAACAAGTTATTTAGTAATGTTTGAGCACTTTCTACAGTTGGCGGGTCTCCGGGGCGTAGTCTTCTGTACAGTTCGATAAGTGCTTCGTCGGCTGTTGCGCATGTGTCTTTTTCAATAGTTGCACGGATTCGTTCATCATCGCCGAAGATTTCTGTAAGTTGTGCATTTGTTTCTGCTCCGTTTTCTGCTCCGCAGGTAGAAAGCTTGGAAAACTCATCGTCAGTTTGTTTTCCGACTGCTCTTAATAACCATGAAACTAATAGTTTTCTGTTTTTATCAATTCGTGCGTAAAATGCATCTGATGCATCAGTTTCAAACTCAAGCCATGCTCCACGATACGGGATTAGTTGTGCTGTATATATTGTAATTGCGGTTTTCAGGTCAGTTCTTTTCTCAAAGTATACGCTTGGTGAGCGGATAATCTGAGAAACAACAACACGCTCTGCACCATTTATAATAAATGTACCGGCATGTGTCATAAGCGGAAAATCACCCATGAAGATTTCCTGCTCTTTAATTTCCTCAGTTTCTCTGTTGCGTAAACGTACACTGACCTTGATTGGTGCGGCATACGTTGTGTCTCGTGCTTTACATTCTTCAATCGAGTACTTTGGTGTATCAGTCATACTAAAGTCGATGAATGTCAGTTCGAGACTGCCTGTGTGGTCAACTATTGCTGCGACATCGCGAAAAACTTCACGAAGTCCTGTTTCAAAAAACCAGCCATAGGAATGCTTTTGAATCTCAAGGAGATTTGGCATTTCTCTGACTTCTTCAGTTTTTGCGTAACTCTTTCTTAGGGTTTTTCCATAAAGAACATCTTTTGGCATATATTTCACCTCAGTTTGATTTCTCGACACTCGCGGCTACGTTGTTAGTTTTCTCTTTATGCTATATTGACAAAAATTACTACAAATGATATTATGCTTTTGGTGGGTTCGTTGAAGGCACTGGATTTTTTGCACACAACTTCCTATTCTAACACATCTTGACACAATGTCAAGCATTTTTTTGTGAAGGTTAAGTTATGGATAAGATTTTAGTTATAACGAAATCGAAAAAATGAAAAATAATCTGTTGACGAAAAAAACTCTATCAGTTATAATGCGTAACATGCCTCTGTAGCTCAGTCGGTAGAGCAGCGGACTGAAAATCCGCGTGTCGTTGGTTCAATTCCGACCGGAGGCACCACAAAAACAGAATAAATGTTCTCAATATTGGTATATTTTTTAGCGGTTTCTACCGAACGCCTGCACATCCATGTGCAGAGGTTCGGCGTTACACCGTCCATGGTTTCACTTGACGAAACCGAAAAAATACACCAATATCTCGAACAAACCGTCATTTTGACGGTTTGTTCCAATGCCTTGCAAATAAAGGTTATTATTATAACTAATCTTTTTCGTTTTCGCTTATTACTAAGCCTAGGCGTTTGGCGAGAGTTGCCAGGAGAGAGCCTTGCAGTACGACTGATAACAAGCACACAAAGAATACAACGCCGAAAATGTATTCGGCAAAAGGTAACCCGGCGGATAGCAAATATGTGGAAAAAACTATTGATGAAGCACCTCTTAAGCCTGCCCATGAAACAAATGCGATTTCATTCATCTTGTACTTAAATGGTTTCAGAATAAGAATAATGACGGCAGGACGAGCTACAAAAATCATAAAAACAGCAATTATTAGACCAGCAAGCATCACGGTGAAAAATGCTTCCGGTATCCATAATATTCCTAATACTATAAAAAGTAATATCTGCATCAGCATTGATACAGAACTGAAAAGAGTTGACAGATGCTCTTTATAAACAAGCTTGCCGCTTCCGAGAACTATGCCGCCGATATATACGGCTAAAAATCCATTTCCGCCGAATTGTATTGATAAACCATAAGTCAGCAGTGCGATACCACATAACAAAACGGCGTAGAGACCGTTTATTTCTAAGTTGAGCCTGTTTATCATTCGACGACCGAGAAATCCGATTGCGAACCCTGCGGCTGCACCTATTATAACTTGAATAAGCAGAAGCAGTGGTACGTTGATTGAGTCTCCTGTTGCAAATGCGAGAAATACGACTGTCAGCAAATATGCAATCGGATCGTTAGAGCCGCTTTCTATTTCCAGCACTGAGCCAAGATTATTTTTTAACTTTAATTTATTTGAGTTTAGAACAGAAAATACCGATGCTGCATCTGTTGCCGATAATACAGCACCAAGCAGCATAGCTGCCATAAAATCAAATCCAAGGATAAAATATGCAAATGCAGCGACAAGTCCTGCGGTTAATGCAGTGCCTGCTACTGTAAGTAATGAAGAAACACCTAAAACCGGTTTCGCACTGGAAAAATCTGTTTGAAATCCACCTGTGAAGATAATAAACATTAACGCGAAATTACATATTTGTACGGCATTATCCACTGAAACAAAATCGAAATTTCTACCTATAATAATACCAATCAATATAAAACCAACAAGCAGTGGTAATCCTCTTTTGCTTGTTATCTTACACGACAGGACACTAAGTATCAAAATAACACCAAGAATCAACAGAAAACTAATATCCATATTAAAAATACACTCCTTCTCCCTATTCCCACTGGCGGATTGCCATCAACCCCTACAACACTCTAATCCCTACAATATCCGCCCAGGTTGTTTAATCTCTTTGTAAACTCGTCGGAGTTTAATTCTGTTAATAATTTTTGCACCATGGGGAGATTGTAAGCGTGGCCGGCGATTAGCAGGTCGTATTCCTCGTCGCAGATGTGCAGAAAATCTAAATTATAGAGTTTTGCTGCTGAATATATGCCGAGTCCAACGTCTGCGGAGTCCGAAGCTATTAAAGCTGCAACTGAGGTGTGCGTAAACTCCTCCCTATCATAACCGTAAATCCCGCTTGTGTCTATGCCCTCTTTTTTGCACAAATAATCAATCAGTATTCTGGTACCTGAACCTTTTTGTCTGTTTACATACCTTATATTATCTTTATTCAAATCGGCAATTCCTGTTATATTATTAGGATTGCCTTTTTTCACAATAAGACCTTGCTGACGTTTTACACATTTAATTAAATGTATATTTCCATCAGGAATCATTTTCTTTATAAAAGATTCATTGTATAAACCTGTTTTTTCATCTAACAGATGTATACCTGCGATATGAGCTTGACCGTTACGAATTGCAAGCAAGCCTCCCATACTGCCAACATGAGCAGAACGCATCAAAATATCACCATGTTTTATACGTAAAATATCTGCAAGCTCGTCTAATAAAGGGTCGTGGCTACCTATAACAACAAGGCTTTGTTGCAGCTCCTCGAGTGGTCGCAGAAGTCGCACATTTATGATTTCTCCACTTGAATAACCCTCAACTCCTTGCGGCACTTCAATTATACCGTCAGCACGCATAAATGATGTGACAACACCACTACCACCTCCAAGTGGAGCGGCTATCAGCTTATCCTGAACATAACCCATACGAACACGTACAAACTCTTTGTATTTCAGAGATGAAACAATAGATTTTGATAATGTTGCTTCGGTGTATTTTTTCTTCCGTACTCCTGTTTTGTTAAATAAATCAAGAATTGGACGTAATATTTGATCGAGAACAATTATTCCCGATACCGGATATCCGGGGAGTCCAATCACCGGTTTACCTTTATAATGCCCTAAAATTGTGGGCTTGCCGGGTTTTATCGCTATTCCGTGACAGACAACCTCACCGACTTCACCGATTATTGAGACAGAATAATCCTCTCTACCTGCGGAAGAACCTGCACCAAGCAGGACAATATCACATTCTTTAAACGCAGATTTAAGAGCGTTTTTTATTTTCTCTTTATTGTCGGGTACAATGTCGTAAACCTTTGGTACAGCACCGTAATTACTTAGCATTGCTGAGAATATTGCAGAATTAAACTCGGGTATCTCCCCTGTTTTTGGGATTGTTTTTGATGGCACTATTTCGTCACCTGTGGGTATAAAACCAACGATTGGTTGTTTAATAACTGTCACTTCGCTGACTCCACCGGCAATTAACGCACCTACAGCGGAGGGTGATATTTTCATAAAAGATGTGAGAATCATCTCGCCTGCACAAATATCCTCGCCGATTTGTCTGATATGTGACCACGGTGAAATAGCCTCGTAGAGCTTGATGTCGCCGTTTTCGCCTGTGTCTATGTTTATAACATCTTCAATCATAATAACAGCATCATATCCATCAGGCAGAGGGTCTCCGGTGTCAACGTGTTGGTATTGCTGCTTTGTGAGGGTTATAGGTGTTGTTTCGCTTGCACCGAATGTGTCGCTTGCGAGTACAGCAATTCCATCCATTGCGGATGCATTATAATGTGGTGAACAAAATGTTGCATAAACTGCTGTGGCTGTGATTCTTCCTGATGATTTGATAACAGGGATTATTTCTGTTTTGTATTTCATACCATTATTAATAAGTATATTAATGTATTCGTCGAGTGCTTTTTCAAGTGGTGTATTTGATAAATAATGAAAACTCATGGTGGTACCTTTCGTATTGTGGTTGTGTTGTTGGGGCGGAAACATCACGGTTGTTGTAACCTGAGGATTTTCTAATAATCGCGGGACGATTGCCATCGTCCCCTACAGTGTTGGGTACACATTTATAAATAAGTAATTTCCACAATTTCATCTTTTGACAAACCTTCACGGTCACGTGGGATTAGGATATAGCCGTCAATGTCGATTAGTTTTGAGATAAGGCCTGATTTACCCTTTATGGGTGTTGCGACATTGTCAACGAACTTAACAGGTACAATTTCTGCTCTGCCGTGATTTGCTGAAATCGCTTCGGCAAGTTTTGCTATTGTTGTTTTGCGTTTTATAGTAGTGCCTAAAAAGCGGGCTATTACTTCACGCACAAATAGTTCAAAAACCATATAAGCAGCAACAGGATGCCCCGGCAGTCCAAAGACAGGTTTATTTTGCACAACTCCTAAAATTGTGGGCTTGCCCGGTTTTATTGCTATTCCGTGAAAGAGAAGCTCGCCCATAGATTCAATTACTTTTGCGGTTTTGTCTTTCTCACCTGCTGATGAGCCACCTGAAATTAGGACTATGTCGCAATCCAGATTTTTAATACAGTCATTTAAAACGTTTATTAGTGATTTTTCATCATCACGTACAATACCGTAAGATACCTCTATACCACCAAATTTATTAACAGAAGCTGCAAGCATATATCCGTTTACATCACGGATTTCACCGTCAGATGGTGTACCGGTTATGTCTACAAGCTCATCACCTGTGGAAATGATTGCAATACGTGGTTTTTTTCGCACATTTATATGTTCAAAGCCTAATGCAGCTAAAATACCAACATCATGCACAGTCAGCTCTGCTCCTGCTTTTAGTGCAAGGTTTTCTTTTGATACATCGTCACCTTTGAATATAATGTTGTTTCCGGGGGCAGCAGGCTTTGAAATACCAATCATATTATCACTGTAGCTTTCGGTGTGTTCGACCATAACTACGGCATCAAAACCTTCGGGTACAGCTCCACCTGTTGAAATTGCTACGCAAGAGTTGCTGTTATCAGTGATTGCTTCGGTTTGAGTTATATTTGCTTTTCCCATCAAAATCTCGTAGGTTACAGTCATTACAGCAGGTATACTTTCGCTAGAGCCAAAGGTGTCTGATGCTTTTACTGCGTAACCATCAACGGTGCTGCGGTTAAAGCTTGGTACATCTTCGTTTGCGACAATGTCGTTATGTAGAATACGCCCAACAGAATCAACGGTAAGGATTTTTTCGTATTGAAATGTTGCTGTTGTGAAGTTTTTGTTTATAACGTCGATAACTTCTGTTGGTGTAAGCACATTAAGCACGGTGGTTGCCCTCCTGTGGGAGATTATAGCATGTTTCTCCTGTGAAAGTGTAAGTAATTATGAGAAATGTTAATATTTTATTAAATATTTGCAAAATAATGCTTGCATATTGATTATTTATATGAGAAAATGAGCGATAGTTTATGTTCATCTATACTTACTTTATTTGAAAGTAATTATTACACGGCAGGAGGAATATCTCATGGTGGCTGGACAAACACAGCAACTCAGACTTGGTGAAGTGCTTATAGAGTCAGGAGACTTAACAGAGGAGCAGTTAAATGACGCGCTGGATTTACAAAAATCATCGCCTGAAAGAAAACGTCTCGGTGAATTCTTAATTGATAACGGCATTATCACAGAAAACCGCCTCAACACCGCATTAGCTCAACGTCTTGGCATACCATACCTTCCGATTAGTGAATGTCCTATTGACCTGGATGCTGTTGCAAAAATCCCCAAAGCAGTAGCTCAGAAGTTTAATCTTATCGCAGTATCAACAGACCGCAACTCAATGCGTTTGCTAATAAGTGACCCGCTTAACTATTATGCTCTTGAAGATGTTAAGCTCATTTCTCACGTTCATCAACTTGAGATTGTTATTTGTGACAGAAATGAAATCGTATCTGCGATTCAAAGCAGTTACTCCGAAATCGAAGCACAAAAAGCGTCACGCGATGCTAACGAAGCAGCCGGAACAACCAGTGCGTTTACTTATGTTGACCTTGGTGAAACAGCCGATGATACGCCTGTTGTTACACTCATTAACTCCATGCTTCACAAAGCGCATAGTGCAGGAGCGAGTGACATTCATATTGAACCGTTTGAAGACCATACACAAATCAGAATCCGTGTTGACGGTCAAATCGTTGATTATACAAAGCTTTCACAGTCCTTGCATAGCTCCATGACAGCACGTATAAAAATCCTAAGCAGTATGGACATTGCAGAAAAACGCGCCCCACAAGACGGTCACTTCCGCGCAAAGCTTGAAGATTATGAGCTAAACGTCCGTGTTTCATCACTTCCTACGATTTACGGCGAAAAGCTCGTTTTGCGTTTCTTGAGTCAAACTACCCTTCTTGACCACGCAACAACATTTGGTATGGAGCAGGACGACTATGAAAAAATGCTTGCACTTTTGCAATCACCTCATGGTGTTCTCTATATAACAGGGCCTACAGGAAGCGGAAAAACTACTACATTATATATGCTTGTTGAGTTTCTATCGACTCGAAACGTAAATATTGCAACAATTGAAGACCCTGTTGAAAGAACAATTGTTAAGGTCAACCAGTCGCAGATAAATCCTCTTGCAGGGCTTACCTTCGACTCGGGGCTTCGCTCAATTCTTCGTCAAGACCCTGATATTATAATGATTGGAGAGACCCGTGACTCCGAAACAGCTACAATCTCCGTTCGTTCGGCACTCACAGGTCACTTTGTTTTATCATCACTTCACACAAATGATGCAGTTTCGGCAATTGTCCGTCTGCTTGATATGGGCGTTGAAGACTATCTTCTTGCCAACTCCCTTGTAGGAATTGTCGCTCAACGACTTGTTAAAAAGATTTGCTCATTCTGCCGTGAGGAATATGATGCAACAGAAGCCGACATCAGAGCTATGGGTGGCACTGTTATTGAAAGGCTTGCACGAGGAAAAGGTTGCCACAACTGTAATAACACCGGTTATAAAGGCCGTGTTGCAATCCATGAGATTCTGACAATCGACGGTAACATCAGAAATATGATAAACGGCACTGCCGGTGTTGAAGAAATATATAAATATGTTGCTGAAACAGGTGTTATGAAGACTCTGCAAACCAGTTTGTTAAAGCTTGTGCGTGAGCGTGTTACCTCTGTCGAGGAGCTATTGAAGTTGACTTACTTTGTGCAGTAGTCCTGACAAATCACCCGAAAATAGCGGGCGGATTGCCATCCGCCCCTACATAGAACCCTACTCCCTAATCCCTAAAAATAACGGACGGCAGAATGCCGCCCCTACAAAGAACCCTACTCCCTAAAAATAACGGACGGCAGAATGCCGCCCCTACAAAGAACAAAATTCTTAACATTAAACCCTGCAAACTGTAGTTTTACATTGAGAACGGGTTTGACATGAACCACAACATATAGTATAGTTTTAATCGGCGGTTACAATATACAAGGAGAAACCAATGCATATTAATGATTTATTAACAACAGCACGAAACGAACGAGCCAGTGACGTACACATCACAGCAGCACGTAATCCCCTATTTCGTATTGACGGTTCATTACGCGAAACAGATTTTGCTCTTAGTATTGAAGAAAAACGCGCATTAATATTTGCATTACTCACAGATAAACAAAAGAAGCTTGTTGAGGACGGTAAGGATGTTGATACAAGCTATGAAATTCAAGGCGGAATGAGACATCGTGTTAATGTTTATCATCAGCAGCAACGCCTTGCCTCTGCAATTCGTCTCTTAAACGACACAATTCCAACATTTGACGAGCTTGGTCTTCCTGAAACGCTCAGAGAGCTTGCCAATGAGCCGCGTGGTTTGATACTTGTCACAGGGCCTACAGGTAGTGGTAAGTCAACAACACTTGCAGCAATGGTTGACTGTGTAAACTCAAAAAGAGCTTGCCACATTCTCACTGTTGAAGATCCTGTTGAATATGTATATAAGCAGAAAAAAGCACTCATTCATCAGCGTAATATCGGTGAGGATGTTGATAGCTTCTCGTCTGCACTCAGAAGCGCAATGCGTGAAGACCCTGATGTTATACTCGTCGGAGAGATGAGAGACTTCGAAACAATATCTGCCGCAGTCACAGCCGCAGAAACCGGACACCTTGTTTTGTCAACACTCCATACCACAGGCGCTGCAATGACTGTTGACAGAATTATTGACGTGTTCCCTCCTCATAGTCAGCACCAAATCAGAACACAGCTTGCAGGTGTACTTAAAGGTGTTGTCACACAAACCTTGATACCAAAAGCATCCGGCACAGGCCGTGTTGCTGCTTTTGAAATAATGACAGGCTCAGATGCTGTATGCACACAAATCCGCGAAGGTAAAGGTCATCAGCTAAACTCCACTATTCAAACAAGTCAACGTCAAGGAATGATTCTTCTTGATGATTATCTTGCTAAGCTCGTAAGGCAAGGTGTTATTACGCAGGAGCATGCACTTGAGAAGGTTGCGAATAAAACCGAGTTTTTAAATTCGCTAACTAAATTGTAGTCAATGATTAGAAATAATCACAAAAATAGAAAGGAACGACTAATAAAATGAAAATTATGCAAACTCTTAGAAGTAAAAAAGGCTTTACACTTATGGAACTCATAATTGTAATAGTCATCCTCGCAATCCTCGCAGCAGCACTTATTCCAACCTTTATAGGTTTTGCCAGAAACGCAAGAGCAAGCACAGCTATTGCAAACGCACGTGTTGGTATAACAGCAGCACAAAGTATTCTAACCCACTGGGCAGCTGGTCAAGCTCCAGGTGCTACCGTAACTAATGATAACTTTAACAGAATGCTACGTGGTGTAGACAGCCAACCTTTTACTAGCAGTAACGCTGGTTGGGGTAATATGTTTACAACTATGCTTGCCGAAGATGGTTTAGTTCCTACTCGATTTGGAGCCTTTACACTATCGGGAAATCGTGTTACCGGAGTTGTGTTTGCTAGTGGAGAGTTTCTTGTAACTATTGCAGGAGGAAACTCTACTTATATTCGCGATCCAATTAATGAGATTAGTGCATTAACAGGTGGTCCACTCGGTGGCGGTGGTTAAGCTTTACACATCCATCATTTTATGATAATCAATCGCTTCGTTCGTTGTTTACATCGAGCGAAGCGAAGTAAGCCTAAATAGTCATTGTTAGAAGTAAGCTTAGCAAAACTCTATTTACATGGCGGTAAACATAATGGAATATCTTCCCTTGTTTGCAATTGTTTTTATATATGCACTGATTGGTGTTTTTGGTTTATGTGTCGGAAGTTTTATAAATGTTGTTATATCACGTCTTCCTATTAAGGGAGCGTTTCTAAGTAGTAATAGATCTCAATGCCCCGGTTGTGGTGAAACACTCAGTCCAATAGAGCTTGTCCCCGTGCTAAGCTGGTTAATGTTAAAGGGTCGATGTAAACACTGCAACAGACGAATATCACCACGGTATCCTATAGTTGAATTACTCGGAGCATTATTTGCAGTAACATGTTTTTGGTATTATGGTATAAATCACCTCGCACCAACTGTTTATATAGTCTTGATGATATTGCTTGCAGTAACAATAATAGACTTTAATACCTCCGAGATTCCCGACAGTTTGATTTTAGCTCTAATAATTCCCACAGCAGCCGCAATAATATGGTTACCTGATATATCGTCAATATCACACATCATCGGACTCTTTTCAGTCGCACTCCCAATGCTTATTGTTTCTCTAATAATCCCCGGAGCATTTGGAGGCGGAGACATAAAGTTAATAGCAATATGCGGACTTATGCTCGGCTGGCAACTAACTCTCGCAGCGTTTTTTATAGCGATTCTCCTCGGTGGAGGTACTGCGGTTTATCTTATGGTAAGCGGTAGAAGAAAACGCGGACAACATATAGTTTTTGGTCCTGCTCTTTGTGCAGGTGTTGCGGTTTCAATATTCTTTGGTCAACAGCTAATAGATTGGTATTTATCACTTTTCTTTTATTAATATTCAAAATAATCGTCATTCCGTGCTCGACACGGAATCCCCCGAAGATAGCGTTATGCTTAGGGGATTGCGGGTCAAGCCCGCAATGACGCTAGCCCCCAAACCACGTTTTACTCCCTTTCTTTAGGAGGATATTATGCCAAAATATCATTATCAGGCAATAAACTTAGCAAGTCAGAAGGTAAGCGGTGAAATTGACGCACGTGATGAAGAAGATTTACGACGTCTTTTACGTGCTCAGGATCTTGTACCTACAGAACACTCAATTAAGGAAGACACCTCTACCCGATATCGTATGAAAGCAAAGGATGTTGCCGAGTTTTCACGTCAGCTCACAAGTATGCTATCGAGTGGTATTACTATTGTCCGAGCTATGGAGATACTAAAGGAGCGTGATTTTCATCCTAGTGTTATAAAAATTTATGAAAAAATACATCGTGATGTTTTGATGGGTTATACTTTATCCGAAGCAATGCGGCTACAACCCAGAGCGTTTCCTGAGCTTCTTGTTAATATGTATGCCTCAGGAGAAGCTAGCGGACAGCTTGAGAATGTTACTGACAAAATGGCTTCTCATTATGAAAAGGAACATAAACTAAATGCAAAAGTTAAATCAGCCATGACATATCCGATTGTTCTGCTTGTTACTACAATTGCTGCAGTTATGCTCCTATTTACTGTAATTTTACCTAACTTTTTTGAGCTATTTGAAGCAATGGAAGATATGCCACTAGTTACAGTTATAATGCTTAATATAAGCGACTTTATGATAAATTGGTGGTATTTAGTGTTAATTGCCGTACTTGTATTAGTATTAGCTGTTCAGATTTTATTACAAAATCCTAAAGTTAGATACGGGTTTGATAAGCTTAAGCTAAAGTTCCCCGTTATTGGTAAGTTACTTAAAGTAATATATACTGCAAGATTTGGCAGAACCTTATCATCGCTTTATTCCAGTGGTATTCCGATGATACGTGCTTTAGAAATTACAGCAACTATAGTTAATAATACGTATATTGCAGATCAATTCACAGATGTTGTTAATGAAGTACGAAATGGTCAACCACTTGCATCATCAATAGCTAAGGTAGATGGTTTTGATAAAAAGCTTGCCACAACAATAATGATTGGTGAAGAATCCGGTAGACTAGATGCTATGCTTGAGTCTACTGCAGAGGCTTTTGATTATGAAGCAGAAATGGCGATGGATAAACTGGTTGAGTTAATTCAACCGGTAATGATTATAATACTCGCTGTTGGCATAGGCTCGGTATTACTTGCAGTTATGCTACCAATGATGGAAATGTATAACAATATAGATGCTATCGGTGGATTTAGTTAAATATCTTGCTATTTAAACCCAATGTATTTATAATATATCTGTCGATTATTTATACCCAAGGATAGAAGAAAGGAATTGACAATTAATGAAATCATCAATTCAAATCTCCAGACATGCAATAAAGGTTGTCTCATACACAAGTGGTGGTGGATCACGTATTGCAGTCAAGGCGTTTAACACTTATCCCCTTCCGGATGAATGTGTTATGAACGGTGTTATCATCGATGCAGCACCTGTTATCGATGGATTAAACTCACTAAAGTCACAAGTACCTGGAGCATTTAAGGATGCATCACTTGTGCTTGACGGTAGTTTTGTCTACACAAAAAAGGTCACAGTCCCGGGTAAGCTTACACCAATTATGTATGATAGGGTTATACGTGATGAGTTCTCTGAGGTTGCACAAGATGCAGAGAATCTGCTTTGCAGCTTTTATGCTCTTGCTGATAATCCTGACGGCTCGAAGCAGATATTAGCTTCCGGTGTTGAGAATATTCATGCTCAAAACTATATAGCAATGTTTGCCGCAGCAGGAATAACTTTAACTTCAATTCATCTTGGTGTACAGACCTTACTTCGTTTTATATCATCAAAACCTGAGTTAAAGACAACACCATTTGTGCTTAATGTAATTGATGATGTTATATTGTTCTCTATGATTTTCCAGGATGGTGTGAGTGTGTTCCAGTCGAGAACAAGACTATATGGTGAAGACCGTGTCACTATAGTTAACAGCACTCTAAACAGCCTTGCCGGAATTAATCAATTTATCAAGTCACAAAACTTTGCAGATATAACGCATAGCTTATATATCGGACTTGATTCAAACGATATGGAACTTATTGCATCAAATAATAATTACCCTGATATACGCTTTGGATTATTAGACATTTATGGTAACTCAACAGGAACTGAGCAAGTACCTGCTGATGCTCACTATGCGTTTCTAAACGCTCTGATGCCGGAAAACGCACCTGATGTGTTTGCCAGTATAAAAATGCTGGAACGTGCAAAAAAAGGTGATAAAAAAATTAACCCGATGATACCAATCGGAATTATTACAGCAGCAGTTATTGCTATAACTCTTGGTACTTTGCTAATTTTAACAACTATACTTAATATAGATAATAATGATATGAGAGATTATTTAGATAGTCCTGCTGTGTTTGATGAACGTAATGAAATAGATATGTTGATTATTCACACTAATAGAATCAACACTTTGTCATCTGCTGTAGAAGCAAGAACAGTAGAACTTAACTCAATGCCACATGTACATAGAGAACTTTTTGAAACAGTATTAAGTATTGCCGGTGAAACTGTTGTAGTATCCTCTATCAGCTTTAACTATGTAGATGCTAAAATGAGTGTAACTGCAATAACATCAGAAGAATTTTATGCTTCTACATTTGTAGAAAACCTAAGAAACAATGCTTTAATTGAAGATGTCTATTATACAGCTTACTCAACAACAGCAACCGGACATCAATCATTTTCAATAGATATTGTTCAAGTTGGCTGGAATGAGGAGGTAATTCAAAATGAAGATAACTAAACGTGAGAAAATGCTTATTTTCATAGTCGCAATAGTAGGTGCTGTAACTCTTGTAGCCATATTTGGTGTTGTTCCAATGCTTGAAAGACTTGATATTGCAAATGAAGAAAATAGGTTACTTGATGAAGAGGTCAATGTTGTTAGATCACGTATAGAAAATAGATTTCAATATGAAGATGAAAACAGACTTGCTAATGAGAGATTTACCGAAATCACTCTTGATTATCCGGTATTAGTTACTAATGAAGAAATTGACAGTGCCTTAACAAATCTATGTCTTAGTAATAATTTACGCCCAACATCATGGAGTGTTAGACCTTTTGACAGACCTACTCCCGATGATTTATTTGTAATTATATCTGTAAGCATGAGTGTTGTAGGTACTTATGATTCTTTTTTAAACCTACTTGATGATGTTGATGAAAAACAACATATTCGAATTGTGAGTATGAGTTACCTATTATCACGTGATTTAGAAGATGATGAATTTGGAGTAATTACCCTAGCCTTTGAACTCACATACTTAAACCCGCAGTAGGAGTGTGTGACGGGGCGGGTGCGTTGTTAATACAGTCCAGTCAATCTAACATAACGGGACGCGCGGGGGCACGTCCCCTACGGAAGGACGTGCAGATGTGTGTCCTGTTTGATATTAATGCAACCAATCTAACATAATGGGACGCGCAGGGGCACGTCCCCTACGGTGGGTGTTGAAATATTTGTTTGTAGGGAACGTAAGGTGACAGAATGTCACCGTTGTAATCGTCCTATAAATCATGGTATTATGATTATAGGTGTTATGTATGGACAGTATATATTTAAAAAGAATGATTACAAGAAAACCAATGCGATTAATCAATTACGATTATTCACAATCAGGTTGTTATTTTGTTACAATTTGTGTTAAAGACGGTCATGGATTATTAGGTAAAGTTGTTGTAGGGGACGTGCCCCTGCGCGTCCCGTGCGTAGAATTATCAGAAATTGGTGTGATTGTTGATAAGGGGATTTGCAAAATTAATACTGTATATCCATGTGTGTTTATTGACAAATACGCAATTATGCCAAATCATATACATATAATTGCGTTTATCAAAAATGAATTATATTTGCAAAATAACAACGGGACGCGCGGGGGCACGTCCCCTACAACAAAATCCTTAATTTCCCAAAAGCATGATAAAACACACAAAAATGAATCGACCACGAAAATATCTATTTCACGAGTTGTACAGAGTTTGAAATCAATTACTACCAAACAAATTGGTTTTTCAATGTGGCAACGGTCGTTCCATGACCATATTATACGCAATGAGAGTGATTATTTGCGTATTTGGCAATACATTGACGAAAATCCAATACGATGGTCAGAAGATAAATACTACATTTATGATAATGCTGCGAAGGTTGCATTTGCTAATTTACGCTCAAATTTTGTTAGCGAAGCTGAGCGACTGTACCTAAAAAACAAGGATGATGTTAGTGAGAAAATGTGGGAGGAAAAGTATGCGAATACTGATTAATATAAATATCCTTGTTATGTCAGCAGTGTGTAGGAATTTACTTCATCTGTATTTGGTAGTGAAGCGTTTATAATGTTTGAAAAATTACATAATACATAGTATAATTAAATTAGGAGTTGATTTGTATGCGTACCCAGCGAATTTATCTTGAAACCACATTGTTTAATTATTATTATGAATATAATCGTGAAGCTCATGCAGATACTGTTAAGTTATTTGAGGAAATCAAAGCAAAAAAGTATGAAGCATTTACTTCTGTATATACAGTTGATGAGTTACAGGAAGCACCTACTGAACGAGCTGAGAAAATGATTAACCTCATCATTGAGTACAATATAACTGTGTTGGATTCGTCAGAAGAGGCTAACATGCTTGCTACTACTTATCAAAATCAAGGTATTATCCCTCTCGGAAGCATAATTGATGCACAACATATCGCAGTTGCTTCAGTCAATGATATGGATATGATTATCAGCTTAAACTTTAAACATATTGTTAGGAAGAAAACAGTTATTATGACAGGGCGTGTAAATACCGATTTTGGATATAGACCAATAGAAATTCATTCACCAATGGAGGTTGTTGATCGTGAAAACGCTTAATGATTATATGAATGACTCAAGCGTAATAAATGAACCAATGCCACTACGTGAAGTACATGCTATTCGTTTAATGCTAAATGATAGAACAAAAGATATGACCGTAGCTGAGCGAACGGTTTACTATAATCGTCGTGGTGCAGAAGCTGCAAAAAAATACGGCTTTAAAATTGTGAATAGTACAAAAAGAACTTAGAAATCAGTAAATAAATAAGAACAATTTAAATATATAACTCTTGGTTGCTTTAAGAACACGGGCGGATAACCATCCGCCCCTACGAAAGTCCGTTTCTACTACCCCACTAACCGCCTAATCTTCGTCGCTTTCGGTGAACATTGTTCTGACGGCGAAGGTGCGGGTGATTGAACCACCTGCTGCTCCCCTGCTCATTTGGTTAAATGAGTCAACAGTTACTTCGATGTTAAATCCTTGCTCAATATCATCAGCTTCTGTTACTTGAAATGATACATTTTTTGCTCTGTAGAAATCTCTCGCAAAAACATCTGTAAATGCTGTTGCAGGGCTGATACGTCTTTGTAGAATTTGTAATCCGCCAACAAGAGCAGTTCTGTATTCAATAGTTCCCTCTGTGCGAACCAGTATCATCACGTAACCATCATCGTAGTCATCAGGAAAAACACTATTTATTGGCAAAGTTAGGTCTGGTTCAGTTTCTAAAACAACACCACGCATGATGTCATTTGCTATTTGATTTCCAACAGAGTCAAGGACGGTGCTGTATTCTGCAAGGCTGTTGGCTCTGTTAAATGCCATCATTATTGGAGCCATAACAGAAGATACTGTCATAGCAACCATTGTAAAGATAAGGCTTCCAACCAGTATTTCCATTAAGGATATGCCTTTTTTGCATTTAAGGATTTTTCTCATAATAATTCTCTTTCAAGTAATAAAGTGTGCTAATCTTTAACAAATCACCCGCCGTCTGAGGACTCCCCGTCGCACGGATTCGGCACCCCTCTTTACTAAAGAGGGCAAAGGCTCATCAATTAGATAAACCACTAATCAGGGTCGGGTAAAAACGCGAAGCCAAATGGGACTCCGGCAACAACTTCTACAGTTCCTATAACTACATTGTGCGAAACTTCAAAATCAACAGTTGTTATAGTGAGAAGTACAGAATTATCCTCATCGAATCCATTTCCTAAAAACAATTCATTAAATGCAGCTTGTGTTACTGTTGCGTTACTGGTTGATCTGGCTGTCATTGTGAGAGAAAAAGCTATAATAGCCATTATGGTAGTCATCAGCATACCGAGTATAACCAGTGCAACCACGGATTCCATAATTGACTCTCCCCTATTTGATTTTAGAATCTTGACTATTTTATTTATCATATCAATTTTCTCCGACAATGAAGTCTACTAGTGTCCAAACACCGTAATTACCAACGCCATAAAAACTCAGAGGGTCATAAATATTGCTACCTTGATTAAATGTTCCTTCATTTGGAAATCCTGCTGCGGTATGTGCATCAGCAGCACCTTCATCAGACAATACACCACCTGTATAGTCATATATTGCTTGTGTGGTGATAAGCCTTTGACCCACAAATAATCTTTGACCGGTGTTGATTTGTACTGTTACAACCATTCGAACATTAAACTCAACTGTGTATGGTATTCGTGCTTGTGCAGGAATTATCTCAGCTCCTGAAATAGCATCTAAAACCGGTGGCATATATCCAACAGGTCCACCCTCTATGAGCTGTATTTTGGTAAATGATAATACCACATTGTTATGAAAATTAATTTCCGGTGTATCATCACCGGCAAGTGTCATACCGGTAATATTAATATTAGGAGCAGCTTCTCCCTCCTCATGTAAATATAACGCAATTCTGTAACCTAAAGAGTTTGCTTCTGCACTCATGTTGTTTAAACTATACTCAATGCTTCTGTGAATCGAGTTGCTAAGTGCCATCGCTCTATTGTATTCGTTTTGGCGCATACCTGCTCCAACAGTGGCACTTGCAGCTGCCAATACGGATGTTCCCACCCCAAGTAAAAGGAACATTATTCCTGTCACAAATATTAACGATAATCCTGATTTGTTTTTAAGTGGCATTATGGTTACTTCCTATTCCCTTGATTTATCCTGCGGAGGGATTTGGCGTTGAGATAACGTTTGAGGTTTTTGAAGGTGTTTGTGTAGGTGAAGCCGTAGCCGATTAGTGGCATTGCAAGCATGATGTCGGAGAAACTGCTTGCGAAGCAATCGTGCGGACAGTCACAGTCTAATGCACATGGACAGCTAATATAACAGTCATCATCATTGCAGTGATGTAAGCAATAATCGATACAATCCTCGATGCAAATGTGGACACATTCTAACTCACATTCGTCAGTTTCGCAGTTGTGAATATCACATGTACAGATTATCGAACAATCTCCGTCATAACAAGCGTGGAAACACTCATCATCACAATCACAGATGTAGTCGCAAGCAGTACATTCACATAAGAAGTTTGTGTTTAGAATACATACGAGTGAAACACAATCATCTTCGGCACACACATAGCTACAATCTTTGGGGCAACCTTCTTTTAAGCAGTCGTGTTCACAGATAGAGATTCGTTCGGGTTCTTCGCACTCACAATCGTCATAGCAGGTACAGCATGTACATTCACCAAATGAGAAGAATGCAGCAAAAGGTGCAAATGTTGGTGCTATGTAACTAAATCCATCACGCATATCACGTTGGAAGTTAAATGTGTAAGTGATTGAGACTGGAGGATCATCATCATTTTCTCCGGTTGCTGTTATTGAATTTGGATGACTTGTACTGTCAACAGTAAATCCACTCAATTCACCACCTGTTTCCAACAGTGTAACAAGATGTCCTCTTTGCTCCGCATTACGTATGGTAAATGTGTTTATTGGAGTTGGAGTTAAACTAGGAGTACGTACAGTTGACGCAAAACTTGGATTAAAGTAACCTAAGTCACTAGTTGCGTTTAGTGTTACAGTGTACGTATCTATGGTTGGTGTTGTTAAACCACTAATCTTATGTAGGTATGCTCCACTGTCACCATCACCTAGTGATACAGATGATGTGAAGGCATTATCTTGACCTAATACTGCAAGCACAGCACCGGCTACATTATGAGTAGCATGGCTGTTTATTACACCATAACCCCATTCAAGAATTTCAACGTCAGTGTCATCTATCAATGGTGGAAGACCTAATTCAATATCAGCACTTCTGAATCCATATACATCACCGGTATACATCTCGTAGTAAACCAGAATGTTGTTAATAGCAGGTATGATTGTGACATTGGATATTCTTGAATCCAGCACCAACTCTTGCCCTTGTGCAAGCCCTGCTCTTGTTGCGGTTAACAAGACTCTGTATTGGACTCTAACAACGGGTGGTGCTTCAGGATGTGTTGGAGTAAAGAGTATTTGAGTTGAACCCAAATCTGTTGTTGGCAATAACTCAATTCTATATTGATCGGTAACAATTAAATCAGTATATATTGGATTACCTTGATTATCAAAACCATCTACAAGAACTACTGATGGCTCTATATTATAGTTTGAATCATTAAGAAATTCATCCAATAAATCGTCATTTGTGATGTTAAATAATTGTGATGTAGCTCCGGTAAATGAGAAGACACTATCATGAGTTCTGACCGGTATTCCAACATACGTTTGCGGGAATCTAAGTTGTCTCATTTCATTTCCTTCGATGAAGCTGTAGTCAGCAGTTGTGCTGGTGTCTATAACACCAAAGCCTTCACCAACATAACGTAGAGTATATTCAAAGGTTCTCAGTCTATTTGCATCATTTAACTCAACATTAGGTATTATTATACGCTGAGTTGTAGTTTGTGATCCTGTTACTGATGCTCCTGCAGGTAAACCAAGCACTCTGAAGCCCGGAGGAATAATATCAGTAATAATACCGGATGTAGTAACTACACTATCTGTTGTTGCATTTTCTACAGTAAGAGTTACAGTAAGTGTATCATTTACATTATGTTGTACTCTGGGAGTAACAGTTTTTGATAGCTTTATTGAATCTATAAATACTTGTACAGAATCCATATCAGAAGCATTTTCTTTAGCATTATAATCTCTTTTTTGAACATTTTGATATGAATACCCAAAGTAATCAATGTCAAAATACTCAACCTCGGCTTGATTTCTAAAGAAGTAATACCATGTTGGTGTTGGTGCTGATGGATTTAACACTGTACCAAAGACATTATCGTGAACAACCTCATGTACTGTAATGTTAAACACAACAAATATCTGTTCGTCTGTGGCTAGTGGAGTTTCCAAAGATATTCTATCAATAGTTAATGTCCAATTGTTATGGAAGGAGGGGGCTTCAACACTTCCTGTTGGTAATGTAATCGGATTACTATAAGAACCATCTGTATTTCTGGTTCTGTAGACATTTAGTCCACCAGTATACCCAAAATATGCATTATATGGTGCAAACATATCTGTTACTTTTATGTTATCAACAGCAACCTCACCCCAGTTTTGTATAGCAAGTTCAACAGTTAATACATCATTTGGTTGAACAAATTTAACCTCTGTGTTGCCACGTTTGATTGTTTTGTTTACACTTAAAAATCCGGGTGATTCAAATGTGATTCCATCAAGGAAGTTACCATGAGTAGGAGTAGTTGCACCCGGTATAAAAGGTGATTCATACGCAAACTCTGTTGTAAACTGACCTTTTGGTATTGTATAAAGTCCGTAGTACTGTTTCCACTCACTGACTCGTGTTACATTCTCAGGTGTTGTTATCAAAGGTGCATCCCAGTAACCAACAATATTATCGACATAAGCTTGTGGAATAGCCTCTAACGAGTCGAAACGCCCAAATGGTGCAATTTCTGATAAAGGAATTGGCTGAGTTGTCGGTGTTTCTCTATCTATATAAAATGTTATACCAAATCCATTACCTGCTGTGAGAGAAGAACCTACCCACACATCGTATAAGAAAGCATGATGCTGTGGACTAACATCTCCTTCTATATTAATATTTGGGTTAAAGAACTCAGTATATCCATAAGATATAGCTCTTCTTGTAACATTTGTTGAAGTTCTTGGGTATGTCAAGCATGGGCGAATTAATGTTGGAGTTCCTAAAGGATTTGCATCTGTAGATGGTGTATTGTATCTCCAAGTCTCATTTATATCGTCATACCGTACTCCTGAGAGATAAAAGTTCATCAAATTACCATTCTCAAAATCTCTGGAGTTTGCGGCATGATGGAAAGAGTAATAAACCTCTCTCTCCTCAGATGTTGGGAGTATTTGATATAATGTACTTGGGAAATGAGCATTTAACTCAGCATAAAAACCGGTACGAGTTCCCAAATAATTTGTCAAAGTATTTCCGCCTTCACCGGGTGATGCATACGGTTTTTGCAATTCTATTGCATTTGCAATACCTTGTTGGCCTACAGGTGGTAAACCTGCAGTGGGAATACCCGGTGCCAGACGGACATTCCATCCTTGAACCCAGTCCGAATTAATGTATGTCCAGTATCCACCTATACCAACCGTTGGTGTTCCTCCCGGTACGATTCTTGGTCCGTCGAGCAAAATATTTTGATTTGGAAAAGTAGCAAGAGGACCTGGAACAGTGCCTGGGATACGCGACCACTCGTTAGATGATACAATATTGTCTCTAGGCGCATAAGGACTGGTTTGAGTTACAATATCGAACGTATTTTGTGGTGGGAGAGGATTGCGAAGCGGCATATCAAAGTTACCGTTTACAAAGTTTATATTTCTTGCTCTAAGTGTACTTTCTGATATTTGTTCAAAAGCTCTGATTTCGTCAACAGGAAGATGATTAACAAATGGGTATCTGTCAAGCTGAATCGGGTGTAAAGCACCTTCTGTTACCGGCCATCTGCCCGGTCTGGCAATACTATTAAGATATGGATATGGGTAACCTTCATCTAGTTGACCCCATATACTCGTTGGGAATAGATGTACAACATCACTATCCGGGTCACTTGGTGTTTTATTAAAGAAGAAGTTTAGTCTTTCTCGCTCCATAAATGCTGAGACAATACCTATTCCACCACCGTATGGTATTACTTCATTATCTGCTGGGAGATTATATGGTATTGGAAAATGTGGTGTGCCTGTATTTCCAATTAGCCTATACTGATGCCCTGAGAGATAGAAACAGGTTGCCATCGGGTTTGTATCTGATGTTTGTGTAAGTACAGGATAACCGTGTCCGACGATTGGATACATGTCAGTACGATAAATAGGTGCACCTTCATCAGTTGTACCTGTCTGTGTTCTCGTAAACGGTGCAGGTGCTATATACAACGCACGTGCTATAGTATGTGGGGTTGAGACTTGGTTAGACCCAACAATGCCACCACCGGCATGTCCAAAGTTAATAGTTCCACTAGTATTTAGAAATCGTACAGGTGGGTTATCGACTTCATTATTTGATATGAAGTATACATCATGTACAAATGGATTCTCGGCAACAATTGGATTTATTGCGTTAACTCCAACAATACCACCTACATGCACATGTTCACCTAACGCTGTGCCGTTAACTGTAGAGTTTTGTACTGCTGATCGTAAAATATTATTGTGATTTAATCCTGCAATACCACCAACTATATTTCTACCATATATTCCATTAGAATTTATTACTAAGCAATCCTCAATAAATCCATCATTTACACCTGCAATACCACCAACTTGAACACGAGCATTACTATCATTTGGTATATATAGAGCAGTGCTTGTGATACTTGCATTTCTAAGTGTTACATGTCTTACAATACCGGTAACAGGACTATCTTCTTCTGAACCAATTATTGAGAATAGTCCGTGCGGTGCTGTTTTATCAGCCGAAGTGCTTATAGTTAAATATAGTATTTCGTTGTTTCTAATAGTTGAACCTAGTGCTGCATGACCACGTCCGGTGTAGGTGCTGTAAAATGGTTGCTCAACCACTGCAATTCTATTATCCATATTAGGTGTTGTACCGTCGTTTGTTCCATTGCCTATATCACCACCTTGTAGAGGTGTACCAAAGTTCATACTACGTGTTTGGGTGTATAAGAACTCTCCTGCGACAGGGTTTGGTGTAGGTGGAATATCAGGCATACGAAATCCGCCCGGGTCAAGCATGTTGTTTATGGGAATATCTCTAGCAGGTCCGCCATAAGTATTGTTTCTTGATATAAAAACTCCTCCGCCCGGGGCACTGTTGCCTATATTATTACGAAATACAAGGTCTGCTGCAGCAGCATACACACCGAATATTCTTGGATTACCACCTTGGAAGTTTATATCAATATTACGTATTGAATAAAACTGCGGCCAGTGATCTTGAGTAGCAATTATAAAATCATTACCATGCATCTGTGTAGTGGGAATCCAGATATTTCCTGAGGTTGCAGTTGGATTTGATGAAACTGTAAAATAAATACTATTACCATTTAATAATTGTATATTACTAGCAGTAATTAATACGTTGATGTTATTTCTCACGAGAAATCTCATATTATTAACATTAGCTGCAGCACCTGTTGCTCCTTGATTAATAATCAAATCTCCACCTACAACAACTGTTGCTCCAATGTTGGGGAAGTTTGTAACAGAGTTAATAACTGCACCTCGATCAATAATTAAATTACCGGTAATAAAAGCTCCTTCAAGCGCTCTCATATCAATAGTGCCTGTTAAAGTAAGATTACCTTCAACATATAAATACTGTGTATTTATGTTCGTGTAATTATGAAGTGTCAGATTTTCTCTGCTAACTAAATATGTATCTGATGAACTGCTTGGTGGAGGTAGAATTACATGAGTAAATGGATTATAAGCAACCTCTTGTGCTGCTCCTATTAATAAACCTAAACTAGTTCCAACGCCTTGATTTGCCGCTTCAGATGTCCCAATTCCTCGACCGGGCATTGTACCATTATCACCGGGCATAGCACCGGAAGGTTGCAGGTTTAATACTTCTCTCCAACCACCGGATCCCGGAATTTCATAATCCTCCGGTAGACCGGATAAAGCCAGTTTATCAATATTCTGCATCTGCCAGGGGGTGCGTACTTCAAATTCATTAGGTTCTTGCGGTAGTGGAATTTCTTCCGGGAGTACCTGAACTGAGTTTGCAAACAGCGGATGGAAGAAACCACGCTGCACCATAGCTCCTCCTAATGTTGGATTGTTGTCAGCACCAACACCATAGGATATATAGTATTCTAACCAATCATTTTTACTATCTGTTGGTAAAGCAGCCTCTAATGCAGTAAGGTTTAGTTCCGCATACTTATATTCTGTGACATAGTCATCCGGCATATAACTTGCAGTATCAGTAAACACAGCCGGTGTTATATTCATCCAAGAGCCAATATTTGTTGGAGATACCGAACGTACATAAAAACCTAAACCTGCTTCTGGTGTAATACCCGGGTCATCATGTACTAAAAGCAGCATATACCCTGCTCTGACTACTCTATGATTAGCATCGTCACTGAGAGAGTTTGTAAGTGCATTTGCACAAAAACCATAATTTCCTGTGTCTATATCATTATATCTTTCAAAATATACCAGTGTTGTTTCTTTTACATTACTTATAAATATATCTTCCCAACCAAGTGCAGTTGCAAAGCTCCATGCCGGTCTTGTGTAATCAAATGCATTGTCAGCTAATGTTGGATAAGGATATATATTATATAAATGAGAATAATCCTGTGGTGAATTGCTTACATATTCGACTATGTTTGTACTTTGTATAAAACCATTGTCTATAAAATAACTATTATCGTCCATTAGTTGTTCTTTTGTTCTAAACTCTGTATTTGATGCAGTTGCATTATCTGTAGAACCAACAAGTAATAAGCTGGTAGGTAATGCACTACAATATTGAATATCTGCACCTGCTTGATTTCTGCCGACTAAAGCTCCGGTAAATGAAGTAGCTATATTTGTTGCACCAACAAAGTTTGTTGCATAAGAGCGTTGTATTCTGGCAAGTGGTCCCGTATTAAGGCCAACAAGACCACCAAGGTATGAATTGCCAATTACCGGTACAGGATTGGGGTTTGTTGACAGATGGCGGTCACTAACAGTCTCAATATCGACAGATGCAATATTAACTCTGGCGTTGTTAAAGCTACGCTGTATTGTTCCGCGATTTTCACCGACCAGTCCGCCGATGCTTCCGCCTGATGCTGTGACTGAGCCGTAGCTGTTTTCGTGGCTTGTGACAAGACTATGAGGTGGACTGCTCATTGTGTTAAAAAATCCTGCGTTATAGGAGTTTGACAAGGTGCTGCCTGTGATTGCTCCTATTAGACCACCAGTTGCTGTAAAGTTTGTTTCAGCGGGGTTAGTGCTGGTTCTGCCTACAACATCAGCCAGTGCATTGCTGCGGTTTATAACTCCACCTGCTAATTCACCTGCGATTGAGCCGACGTAGTATGCGTTTGGTGCGGTTATCCTTGCATAAGCAAGTGATATACCAGTGATTATTCCCTGATTATGTACATCGCTGACAGTTGCAAATAGACCGACATTTCTATTGTTGTACCATGGGTTAGTAGTTGTATCAATAACAAGATTTTGAATTTGCCATTGGAGTCCGGCTCCGTAAGTAGCTGTATATGTTCCTGCGAAGACTTCAATCGGTGTAAAGTTGTGATCACCACCGGTGATTGTTCTC
This sequence comes from Oscillospiraceae bacterium, assembly GCA_031281195.1. Classification (GTDB taxonomy): domain Bacteria; phylum Bacillota; class Clostridia; order Oscillospirales; family Oscillospiraceae; genus WRMH01. Next base: position 2,949 of record JAITFS010000227.1, on the reverse strand, counting down.
AACGTATTCATATCAATATCTTTGTTTTGTACAAAGCTTCCATTCGGTACATAACGAATGTTGTTTAAATGTCTGGCAGATGATATTGCATACGAACTGTTTGGCCACTCGGCTGCAAAGTGAGTGTTTGCAACTGTTGTAGATGTGATAATCGCTTCATCTTTTGTAATTCTGGCACGTACTGTAGCCGGAGAAATCAGTGTTGATGTGCTTCCCGGTATAGCATTTGTAGGCTTGCCGTGTATGCTGTGTGGCTGTCCGTAATAAAAAGTACCATCATTTAAACCGGCTAAGCTTAAAATATCACCTTCTATAAAGTCAAGCACCCAAATATATCTATAAAATGTTACATCAATACCATGAACATTTATTACTTGGGTTCCGGTACTGCCATTTTCTCTATCCCAATAAATCTCGTCATATACATTAGCCGCACCCAGAGATAAAGCATTTATAAAACTCTCTACTACTGATTGAGAAGGGTGCAGTCGTCCTCTGAAAAGGTTACCATTTCCTGAATCACTTCTGATAACAAGAAGATTGCGGCTTCTAATCAGTAAATCAGCTCTGTTTGATGCAGCTAAACTATCATCGTCAGCTAATAAATATTCTGCGTATAAAATATTTTCTAATTCAACTCCACCAACAGTTAGTGGATTATCATGTCCGTCATATATGTTTACAATATCAATATGTGGGAGTTGGACAGTATTTGTTTGTCTTATTCCGTAATAACCTTGATTACGTGCAAATGGGATATATTGTGTCATTCCACGAGGACCGTTGACATTATCCCGTAGTGTATCTGTAGGTGTTCCATCGTAGTTAAAGGCTCTGGTACTGTCTGTAGCAAAGTTAATCGAGAAACTCATTGATGCTTCGTCGCCGTAAAATATGGACATAACAACACCTGTTATAAAGTTAAACTCCATTAAGATTGCAGCGTTTAATACTTCATCATCGTTTATAACTTCAGCGAGAAGATGATAGAATCTATCTACAAATACATCAGCCGCTGCTCCGGTGGGAGTATAGCCGGCAGGTTTGCTGATGTAAAATACTCTTTGTTCATTTCCTTCATCACCCGGTAAATTACTTCCGTCAGTTGAAGTTGGAAAATTAACACCAAGACGTGCCGAAACAAGTCCTACTCTATTATTAGTATTTTGTAATACACCATTTTGTACATTACTTGGGTTAATTCCGTCTGTTAATATTGACCCGAGGTTTCCTTCAACCATTCCGCGTGAGAGTTGGTTTTGCATAGATAGGTATAGGGTTCGCGCTATGTTCATTCGGTTTACTTGCTGTCCGTGACGGATAAAGCCAAGCATAGACGGTAGTGCTACTGCGGATATTATCGCAACAACTACTACTACTATTATCATTTCAGTGAGCGTAAATCCGCCACGTTTGCTGATTCGCCTGGTTCTTTTTATGGTGTTACTGCTTGCAGTTCGTACACTTCCATTTGAGGATATTCTGTCTCTTAATATCTTTTTACTGCTGACTTTTTTCACTAGTAAACCCTTCCTTTATATACCTGCAAAACGCAAGTAAACGCAGTTTATACCTAAATCAACCAATTCTACCACGTCTATATTATAAAGTCAATGCAATTTACCATAAATTTTAACAATTCACCACATTTTAATGCGTAAATACATAACGAATAAACACTATATATAGTGGTTGTAGATTAGTAATAATATTCTTATATGGTCTCGGAAAGCGTAGCCATGGATGGCGTAGCGCCGAAACTCTGAGCATGGAGGCTCAGCGTTTCGGAAAAGAGACTATCATAAGAATATTATTACATTACACTAACGCTACTCTGCAGAAGGTTTTTTTGCCTTTGCGGATTATGATGCCTTCGTCTTTGAAGTCGTCGTAGTCAAACGTTGTTAGAGTTGACTTAATTTGTTTGCCGTCAACTTCGACACCACCTTGGTCAACATTTCTGCGTGCATCCCCTTTTGATGAACATATTTCAGTTTTGACTAATAAGGAAAGTATGTCGATAGTTCCATCAGCAAAATCAGTTTTTACGAGGTGCATTGATGGCATGTTTGCTGCTCCGCCTGTTTTGAAGAGTTCCTTTGAAGCGTCATGTACTGTTTCGGCTATATCTACTCCGTGAATGAGTGATGTCAGCTCAAATGCCAGGGTTTCTTTAGCTCCGTTAAGCTTTTCGCCACTCCATGTGTCCATTTCCCATATTAAATCCAGAGGTAAAAATGTGAGCATTTTTAAGTAGTTGATAACATCAGCGTCAGCAACATTTCTCCAGTATTGGTAAAACTCAAACGGACTTGTTTTGTCGGGGTCAAGCCAAACAGCTCCTTTAACGGTTTTCCCCATTTTACTGCCGTCGTTATTTAATAACAGCGGAATTGTTAAGGCGTGAGCATCTGCTCCAACTTTTCTGCGAATAAGCTCTGTACCTGAGAGTATGTTTGACCATTGGTCATTGCCACCAAGCTGCAGGTTGCAATTATATCTTTTATGCAGCTCAAGGTAGTCATAACTTTGTAATATCATATAGTTAAACTCAAGGAAAGTTAATCCTTGCTCCAAGCGGCTTTTGTAACATTCTGCCGAGAGCATACGGTTTACTGAAAACATTGTTCCGTACTCACGTAAAAATTCGATGTAGTTTAAGCCCAACAGCCAATCGGCATTGTTTACCATCAGGGCTTTTCCTTCTGAGAAGTCGAGGAACTTTGCCATTTGCTCCTTGATACATTTAAGGTAATGGTCTATTTTTTCAACTGTCAGTAACTGGCGCATGTCCGATTTGTCCGACGGGTCGCCAATCATGCCAGTTCCGCCGCCCATTAGTGCAATAGGTCTGTTCCCTGCTGTTTGCAGTCGTCGCATAAATGACATCGGTACAAAGTGTCCGACGTGCATTGAGTCTGCTGTTGGGTCAAATCCTATATAAAAGGT
>JAITFS010000151.1 GCA_031281195.1 Oscillospiraceae bacterium | reverse complement strand
GAGATGGACACAGAGCTTTTTGAAGAGTTTTTGCAAGCCTTTGTAAGAAAATCAGGAATCACAATCCATATTCGCATGTTAGACGGCAAAAATGCACATCATATACTCGAAGCATGTTTTAAAGCACTTGCAAGAGCATTAAGAGTTGCTGTTAAAATCGACCCCGAACTAAAAGATGAAATACCCTCTACAAAAGGAACATTAGCATAAATATTACTATCGAAAGGCTTACTATGATTATTTATCCTGCAATTGATTTATACGAAAAAAAAGCAGTACGCCTAATAAAAGGCGACTATGCACAAATGACCATTTACAGCGAAAACCCGACGCTTGTCGCAAAGGAGTTTAAGCAAGCAGGAGCTAAAGCTATACATATTGTTGATCTTGAGGGAGCACGTGATGGAACTACTCCAAACTATGAAGTAATTAAAGAAATCGCAAGTGATAAAGAGTTATTCATACAAGTTGGAGGTGGAATCCGCACTTTAGAAACTATTGAAAAATACCTAAATATTGGAGTGAAGCGTGTTATTTTAGGCACAGCAGCAGTATCTGAACAAAACTTTTTGCAGAAAACAGTTGAAAAATATAAAGAAGCAATAGCAGTGTCTGTAGATATAAAAGATGATATGGTTGCTATAAAAGGTTGGACAGAAGTATCAAACAAAGATGTTTTCTCGTTTTGCGATACTGTAGAAAAACTTGGAGTTCAAACTATAATATGCACAGATATATCAAAAGACGGTATGCAGTCCGGTTCAAATCTTGAGCTTTATCGTATTTTAAGAGATAGATTATCAATTAATCTGATAGCTTCCGGTGGAGTAAGCACAAAAGAGGAACTAAAAATCCTATCAAACATAGGCATGGACGGTGCAATCATAGGCAAAGCTATATATACAGGTGATATTAAGCTAAAAGAAGTTGTATAGTTTGAAAATAAAAAGGAAGGAACGGTTTATACAATGTTTAAAAAAATCATTTCATTATTTCTAATAGGAGCGACAATGTTTATGTTAATTGGATGTACTCAAAAAGGAGAGCTGCCTGACCACGACAGACCGGAGGTAACACCAACCGGAGGACCTGTCGGTGCACGAGAACGTTTACCGCGCCCTGAGCGTACAGACCCGATTGCATCAATCGGCTCCGGTTCAATGTCCGATTCTGTGGTATACATGGCGCAGGATGCCGGGATATACGGAAGCTTAGTAATTCAATCAGACAAAGCAGTTGGGCGTTTTGAGCAAAAAGACCCGGAGGATAAACTGGAGTTTACAATAAATATCGCACATGAGGGTTTTTACAATCTTGAGTTTGTAGTTCAAACGCACGGAGGATTTAAATCGAATTATCTTACTATTAATAACGAACCCGCAGGTGAGTTCACAGCAGATAGTGATAGTGGGTTTTCTCAATCAATAGTAAGACGCATCCATTTTGATGCAGGTACGCATACAGTAGCTATCACTTCTCACTGGGGTTGGATTTCAATATATTCTTTAACTGTGGTTGAAGAAGCAGGACTTGATTTTTCCTTTTTTGAAGTACCAATAGAATTAGTAAACCCAAATGCAGATGATAATGCACTTGGACTTATGAGCTTTTTAGCAATGCAATACGGGCAGTTTTTCATCTCAGGTCAACAATCACAAGGAGATTGGAGACGTAATCATGGGTTATTTGGCGGTGAAGCACAGCATATCTATGAAATAACAGGTAAACGCCCTGCATTAATAGGACTTGACTTCATCGACTATACACCTTCCCGTCAAGCGTTTGGTGCAAGCTCGTTTGAAACCGAAGCAGCACTCGAAGCATGGGAAAACAATGCAATAGTAACTTTCTGCTGGCATTGGGGCGCACCAACACCTTATATAACAGGTACATGGTACAGAGCATTTTACACAGACCACTCACAGCGAGGGTTTTTCAAGAAAATCATGGACGGAAACGACCCCGAAGGTTATCAAATGCTCCTTGATGATATAGATGTTATAGCGGAGCAGCTTGCGATTCTTCGTGATGCAGGCGTGCCAATACTTTGGCGACCACTACATGAAGCAAGTGGCGGTTGGTTTTGGTGGGGAACTGATAGAGAAGGGTATTTAGAATTATGGAAAATAATGTTTGAAAGGCTCACATATCATCATAATATGACAAACTTGATTTGGGTATGGAACGGTCAGCACAAAGACTGGTATCCCGGTGATGAATATGTTGATATTATTGGAGAAGATATATATACAACACCTTATGATTATTCATCAAAATCAAGCAGATTCTTTGAAGCAGCAGAGTATACAGATGCAAAAAAGATTATTGTTTTATCAGAAAATGGTGAACTTTTTGATCCGGATTTAGCAATGCGAGACGGTGCAAGATGGGGTTACTGGTGTGTGTGGAATGGCGAATTTACAACAACCGAGCAGCACACAACAAACGAAATGCTTATACATGTGTATAACCACCGTTTTGTGCTAACTCTTGAAGATTTACCTGACTTAAAAACATTCCCAATATATATAGACTAAACCTATTCCCCCAAGGATATTCCCAACAGTCTTGCTTGTTTGAGGACTTCGCAATCTGATGGTATTGTTTTTAACTTACCTGCTACTTCGCTGAGTGGTACTGCACCAATTGACAAACCTTGCAGAGCAACCATATAACCAAACTTTCTTTTAAGCACTAATTCACCAGCCATTGCACCAAGCCGTGAGCAAAATACTCTATCTGTTGGTGTCGGGTCACCACCACGTTGAAAATGACCCGGGATAACAAGCCTTACGTCTTGATTAAGTTGTTCCTCCAGCTCACGCACAAGCTCCATTCCGGGAGAAATATCACCGGCTCTACGCTCTTTTTTTGGATGTGAAGCCATTTCTTTGGTAAATGCACCTTCAGCGATTGCAATAATCGAGAAGTTTTTGCCGGAATGGTTACGTTTTTCTATAACCTCAAGCACACTATCTAATGTATACGGAATCTCAGGGATCAGAATAACATCTGCACCACCTGCCAAACCTGCATATAAAGCGACCCATCCGGCTTTGCGACCCATCAACTCACAAACGAAGATACGTCCGTGAGCGGCTGCTGTTGAATGAAGCGTGTCAAGAACATCAGTCGCTTTTGCTACTGCACTGTCAAATCCAAAGGAATAATCAGTTCCATATATATCATTGTCAATAGTTTTTGGCAGAGTGACAATGTTTATACCGTGTTGACTTAGGGCATAAGCAGTTTTGTGCGTACCATTGCCCCCAAGAATCACGAGTGCATCAAGACATTCATTATGATAATTTCTTACCATTGTGGTCAGTCTATCCTCAGTGCTATCATCTTCTAAATCGCGAATTGTTCTAAACGGCTGGCGTGATGTACCCAAAATAGTACCACCTTCACGTAATATACCGGAAAACTCATACTGCTCCATCTTTCTCCACTTGCAGTCAATAAGCCCTTTATAACCATCTTCAATTCCATAAATCTCAACATAAGGTACTGCTCCAAATAACGTCTTTGCAACACCTCTGAGTGCAGCGTTTAATCCCTGGCAATCCCCACCACTTGTCAAAAAACCAATCTTCATACTTATAACCCATTCCTTTTTTAGCATTATTCCTGCATTGTATTGTATACAAGAGCTAATTAAATTGCAATAATTTTCAAAATATTCACAACATTTCGTAAAAATGATGTACAATAGAAGAAAATGTGGAAATACCGGAGAAAAGTTTATGTCAAAAAAAGTATTAATAATTGAAGATGATAAAAACATTGCAGAATTATTACGTTTATACTTAGAAAAAGATGGGTTTACTGTAACTATTGCAGACAATGGGGCAACAGGAGTTGCAGAGTTTAGTGAGTTTGAACCAAACCTTGTATTAATCGATATTATGCTACCAATACTTGACGGTTGGGGTGTTTGCAAAGAAATTCGGGCAACATCAAATGTGCCGATTATTATGATTACAGCAAAAAGTGAAACAATCGACAAGGTAACAGGACTTGAAATGGGTGCTGATGATTATATCGTTAAACCCTTTGAAGTTGGTGAGCTGATGGCTCGTGTACATGCTGTTATGCGGCGTTTTGAGGTTTCTGATGGCTCATCAAACAGACGTTTGACCTTTGATAATATGATTATAGATATGGATTCATTTGAGCTTTTGATTAACGGCAACAGAGTTGATGCGCCACCAAAAGAAATGGAACTGCTTTTCCACTTGGCATCAAGTCCAAACAGAGTATTCACACGTAATCAACTGCTTGACGAGGTTTGGGGCTTTGACTATTTTGGAGATTCACGCACTGTTGATGTACATGTTAAGAGACTGCGTGAAAAATTAGATAAAGTCAGCGATAAGTGGACGTTAAAAACTGTCTGGGGCGTAGGATATAAGTTTGAAACCATAACGTAGGTGGCTCGGCATAACAATCCCTGCGGGGGGGAGCCGAGCAATAAGTTCGAGTCATTAGTATGAGAAATAGTGTATATTTTCGAATATTTATTGCGACGGCACTTATTGTGCTTGTTAGCTTTTCTTTGCTTGGCGGATTGTCTACTGCACTGAGTTATAGACGAACTATGGCAGACAAAAGAGCAATGATGGCAAACACTCTGCGAGAAACAAGCAAATATATAACAACTCAACACCAGCATTATGAAGTTGAATTAAATGATTTAGACATGAGCATGTGGCTCACTACGATTGCAGGAGTCACAGGCTTTGACCTGTTGGTAACAAATGCAGACGGAGTTGTTGAGGCATGTTCAGAAATGTCATTTTTGAACATTGGTAAAACTGTACCTGAAACGATTTTGCAAACCTTGGATTTAGGGCAGTACAGCGTAGTAAGATCGACAATGGGGCAGATTTATCCGGAGCGAAGGCAAATATCCGGTATTCCTTTAACAATGCTTGTTGATGGAGATCCAAATACCTTTGGTTATCTTTTTGTTTCCAGTGATATTGCTGAAATCGGGCAAGAATGGAGAAGCTTCTCTACAGCATTTATATTACTCGCTTTGAGTGTGATGTTAATTGCGTTTATCATTGCGTTTTTATCACTAAAAAAGCAGGCAGAACCGCTCAATGAAATGGCAAACGCCGCTCGTCGTTTTGCTCGTGGTGAGTTTGATGTCCGAGTTAAAGACTTAGGCAGAATTGATGAACTAGGTCAACTTACAGAAGCGTTTAACGCAATGGCGGACTCTCTTGAAAGTTCTGAACAGTTACGTCGTGATTTTATTGCTAATCTTTCACATGAGTTAAAAACCCCTATGACTGTTATTTCAGGGTTCGCTGAAGGATTATTGGACGGTACGATTCCACGTGAACACGAGGAGCGGTACTTAAAGATTATTTCATCTGAAACCAGACGAATGTCACGTCTTGTTAGAAGCATGACGGAGGTCACAACTCTTGGTGAGGCAAAAACTGTCGATGTTTTAAAAGGGCGATTCGATATTGCAGAGGTTGTGCGTTTGGCTCTGTTGAGTTTAAGTAAAAAAATTGACAACAAAAGGTTAAATGTTGATGCAAAATTGCCTGATGAGAGGATTTTTACACGTGGTGATAAAGATTCGATAACCCAAGTTGTTTTTAATATCATTGATAATGCTATTAAATATTCTAACAAAAACAGCACACTTGAACTTGAGCTTTGGCAACGAGGTCAGCGTGTGTTTGTTTCTATTGCAAATCAAGGCGAAACTATCCCCAAAAAAGAACTTCCGCACATTTTTGAGAGGTTTCACAAAGCAGACAAATCTCGTGGTGTTGACCGCGAAGGTGTAGGTTTAGGATTATACATAGTAAAAAGAATACTCGATAACCACAACGAAGACATCTTCGTCACCAGCGAAAATGGGGTAACAAAGTTTATCTTTTCGTTAACAGTGGCGTAGGGGCGTGGAGAGAACTTAGTACATTTACGGGTGAAGCGAAAAAATGATTTTATAGAAAGAGATTATTCATGGAAATAGCAGGTATTATTTGTGGCAGTATTCTTAGTGTTTTTGCAATAGTTCTTGGGATATATGTTTCTTTTACAATAAGATGTAAAGGGCCGTTGCTTTCAAATCCGTGGATTTGGATGTCTAAAGAAGAACGAGAGAGAGAATTAGCGAAGGTTGATATAAAAGCTGAGTATAGGCAGCTTACGATTGCACTTGGTGGTTTGACTCTTGTATTTTTGTATTTCGCAATTTTCTGCTTTTCAACATTTCGTATGCCACTTTGGCCAATGTGGATAATTGTAGTTTTTGTTGTTTTATATGCCATTGTTAGTTCAATTAAGTTTGCAATGCGTGATAAAGGAAAGTAAGCGGTAAGGGAAGATAGAATAAATTAACACAGGTTACACAGTTTTAAAATCAATGATTACTTTGTATATGAATGTGCTGCTTGGTACTAGACAGAAAAAGTATTAGTGGACATATTTACTTAAATATCTTGGTGATTTTTTACTATAAGCTCTATCAGACATTAATCTACCGTCTTTATATTCACCATCAAGTATCTTAAATATCTCCCATCCTTTTTTATCCGAACCTCTGATTACAAAACTCTTTTCTGAACCTTCCAGTTTCCATAAATAATCAGCACATTGATAACCAGTGCAGAATATAAGATTTTTCTTGTTTTTTGTTTTTGCTCTCGTTATTGGCTTTTTTAGGAGTTTGCGTTCTGGTCTGTATATATCTCCAAATTCTTTAATATATCTACCGTAATCACCAGGTAATAGAATGACTGGTTTTTTGGCATAATTTAAAGATTTAGTATTTTTATTAGATAACGACTCTCCATCATACCTATCATCACAAGTTAAACATTTTTGTGCAAATCTATCTAATCTTTCAAATGAAAAATTATTGTTACTCAAAACATCAATACATTTGATTCCAATTCTTTTGTTCTTTTCGAATAAAATATTGAAAATCATTTCGTGTGAATCGCTCTTATATGTACTCTTTTTATACATTCGTAGTGTTTTACCAATTAATAATCCATAATCTAAATTCAACAGATTCATGTAATACCATAGCTGACTAACATTCATGTAATCTGGTTTATTGTTATTAAATGCTTTTACTTCTATAACAAGTTTATTTTCCCCATTTTCATTTAGTATAATATCCGGTTCGTCGTATGTCTGTCGATTTGACACTGGTTGCTTTCTGTGAAAAAATCTTTTGTTTGATAAAATCTCAGCGTTTCTTGACCATCCAAGATCTTCTTTTAATATTCCTTCTATATTTTTTTGTTAAGAAGTTTCATCACGTTTCTTGGTTTCTTCAGCTCTTTTTCTTTCTTCTTCTGCGATAGCACATAACTTATTCCATATTTTTGCATAATCCATATTAACACCTCTTTCTCTTTATACTACAACATTTAGTGCGTATTATATTCTTTTTGTACAGATAGCACGCAAATATGATTTATTAAGATTGCGTGCTGATGTAAAAAATGTAAGCTCAGATTTTGACAGCATTTTTCTTTCAGATTTTGCTATAAGTAATTCCACTGTACATAGTAAATCTGCTGCTTGACTTAACTTATATTCTGCTGGAGTTGCTTTTTTAAATATGACTTCATTTAATATTGTGTTAAACACTGATACTAAGATATGTGTTAACTCCCGTTGCCCGTAATCGTAATAGCAATTAATTCGATCATATTTAGTGAATAATTTTAGATTATCTTTTAGAAAACTCGATAATTGTTTTGATAGTTTACTTATTAAATCTAATTCGTTAATGCATTGTTTCTTCTCAACAACAAATGATTTATATTTTATATCTGCTGTTCTTGCAAAGTTGTATATTGCGTTGAATATTCGTTTTCTGTCAATTAACTTCAAATCGAAAAACTCTTTTTCTCTTCTAATAAGTGGACCAGTATGAATTGTGTAATTTGGAAAACCATAATCTCGTATCTTCAAATCTAAATGTTTAATATTTTGAGAAATATCTGATGATTGATCGTGAAATACCAGTGTTACAATGTAAAATGGCGAATGATGCTCATACTCACCAAAATCTCCTGATTCATCTATAAACACACTTAATTCCTTCATTCTTAGATACCTTACATTAAGAAGTGGCGGGGTAACTCCCCGCCATGGTAGGACCCGGGTCTTTCGACCAGCCCCAGCAATAACCGTAGTTATCACCTCGTAATTTAATTATAACTACTTTCTATATTTTGTCAATAGAATTATTAGTGGTAGTATACTAAGTGTTTTTTGACAAATTCGATATTGCAAACTTCTACTTAGTTGTGTGTTTTGGTATTCACTTCTTCTATGTTTTGTCCTTCTAACAATTCAATTTGGATTGCAGATGTTGTAATTGCATTTATCTCCAAATAACCAGTGCTATACTTGTATGTAAAATCATACTTAGAAAAAATATCCACACCTAA